>JAPPKP010000449.1:2722-4829 GCA_028819955.1 Rhodospirillaceae bacterium
GCCTACGAGAACGACGGGCTGATCGAGAACGCGGCGCGGATGGGCAAGGTGCTGGCGTCGGGGCTGGAGGACCTCAAGGGGCGGCATCCCTGCGTCTCCGACGTCCGCTCGCTCGGCCTGCTGGGCTCGATCGAGCTCACCGCCGATCCGGCGACCGATGCGCCCTTCTCGACGGCGCCCAACCACGCGGCGCTCAACGACCTGATGAAGCGGCGGATGGTCGAGCACGGCCTGGAGGCCCGGACCTGCCTCAACGGGCTCCTGATCGGCCCGCCGCTCTGTATCGACGCCGACCAGATCGGCGACGCCATCGGGGTTTTCGACACGATCCTGGACGAGGTCGACGCGGCGTTCCGCTAATTCGGATTGCTTACTGCTTGATCGCCCCCAGCGTGAATGCCCGGGCGAGGTGCTTCTGGATCAGGAAACCGAAGAGGACGATGGGGAGTGCCGCCGCGACCGCGAGCGCCGCCTGCACGCCGTAAACCCCGGTGTGATGGTGCAGATAGATCGGCACAGTGACGATCAGCTTGTCGCTCAGCGTGACTGTCAGCAGGAATTCGTTCCAGGTGAGGATGAAGATGAAGAGGCCGGTGACCGCGAGGCCGCCCCGGATCATCGGAACGGTGACGAAGAGGTGTGCACGCAGGCGGCTCATGCCGTCCATCATGCCCGCCTCCTCGATGGCGGGCGGCACCTCGTCGATGAAGCTTTTCAGCATCCAGAAGGAGAAGGGCACGCCGAAGGCGGTATGGACCAGGATGATGCCGATGTGGGTGTCGCGCAGGCCCATCGAGGTGAAGAGGAAGAGCGCCGGGATCGCGAGCGTGATCGGCGGCACGGCGCGGACGGCGAGGATCCCGATGGCGAGCCGGTCGCTGCCCGCGCGGTAGCGTGAGAAGCCGATCGCCGCGAGCAGCCCGATGGCGAGCGCGAGCGCCGTGGTGCCGCCGGCGATGATGAAGGAATCGAGGATTGCGCCGAGCCCGGTCCGGGGCGCGGTGACGTAGCTCTCCTCGTAGCGCTGGAAGAGGGGCGCGTAGTTCCCGAGCGTGAGGTCGCGCGGCACCCAGGGCGGCGGCACCGCCGCCCACTCGCCGAGCGGCTTGAGCGAGGTCGACACCATCCAGAAGACGGGGAAGAGCGCGAAGACCAGCGCGGCCGCGAGGCCGAGCGCGTGGTGGGGCCGGAAGCGGGGAGAGGTCACGGGCGGTCACCGGGGGGTCGAGATACCCTTGGAGGGCAGGAGCAATGTGTCAAATTGAGACCCAACATACACGGAGGAACTTGCCGTGACCGATGGACCGTCCTCCCCAGGGGCGCCGACGGTGCAACTACAGTATCAGCTTCGCGTCGGTCTCGCGGATGACGCCGCTGCGGCGGCGCGGCAGGGTGCGGAGCATCCGGGCCTCGGTTCGCTGCGGGACATCCTCGCGGCCCACGACGCGCGGCTCGTGTGTCAATACGACGCCTTCGCCGGGTATTGCGAGGAAGCCGAGGAGCACGGCATCGAGCACTATCCGCTCTACGCCTGGACCAAGGCGGTGATCGCCGACCCGGCCAAGCAGGCGAAGTACGTCAAGTCGTTCTCGATCTACGTGGGCGGTGCGGAGGTCTATGCCAGGGACAAGGCGGACGCGCTGGAGGCAGCGCTCAAACCGCTGGTGGGTGCGGGTGTCGTGACCCGGCTCGCCAAGCACGACACCGATCCGGCCAACAGCCCGCAGATGCCGGAGAGGTACCGCTCCGGCTCGTGACGGAACTCAGCCGCTGCCGTCGGCGGTGAGCTTTTCGCGCAGGTAAGGGATGAGGCCGCCGGCCTGCAGCATGCCGCGCTCGGCGGTGGAATAGGGGGCGATGGGGAGCGCTCCGCCTCGGCTCAGGTTGCAGACCTCCGCCGCCTCCCAGTCGATCTCGATCTCGTCCCAGCGCGCGACCAGGGCGGTGATGCCGGGGCAGGCGATCTGCGGAAAACCTTCGGCGATCTCCTCCCGCCAATAGCCGGTGGCGAAGGAGTCCGCGATCACGGCGCGGATACCCAGGCGGCGGAGCCCGATCATCGGCGCGAAGTGGGGATGGCCGTAGCCGAAATTCTCGGCGCCGACGA
>JAPPKP010000243.1 GCA_028819955.1 Rhodospirillaceae bacterium
AAGGCAACGGGTTTTGGTCCCGTGATCCCAGGTTCGAATCCTGGCGCCCCAGCCAAGCCCTGCCGCCGGCACCTGAGGAGAGGGTCGATCCCCCGCCGCGATAACCCATGATCCCGCGTTACTCACGCCCGGAGATGGCCGCGGTCTGGGCACCCGAGACCAGGTTCGCCATCTGGCTGGAGATCGAGCGCCATGCGCTCGACGCCCAGGTCGCGCTCGGGCAGGCGCCGCAGGCGGCGGCGGACGCGCTCGCGCGCGCCATCGCCGAGCATGAGGGCGCGCTGGTCGATCCCGCGAAGATCGACGCGATCGAGCGCGAGACCCGACACGACGTGATCGCCTTCCTCACCAACCTCGCGAACCACGTGGGGCCGGAGGCGCGCTTCATCCACCAGGGGCTTACGTCCTCCGACGTCCTCGACACCTGCTTGGCGGTGCAGCTCGATCGCGCTGGCGCCTTGTTGGCGGAGGGCGTCGAGGCCGTTGCCGCAGCGCTGGAACGCCGTGCCTTCGAGCACAAGGGCACGCTCTGCGTCGGCCGGAGCCACGGCGTCCATGCCGAGCCCACGAGCTTCGGCCTCAAGCTCGCGGGCCACTTTGCCGAGTTCGCGCGTGCCGGAGAGCGGCTGAAGGCGGCGCGCCGCGAGGTCGCGACTTGCGCCATCTCGGGCCCGGTCGGCACCTTCGCAAGCGTCGATCCGGCGGTCGAGGCCCACGTCGCCGAGCAGATGGGGCTCACGCCGGAGCCGGTCTCGACCCAGGTGATCCCGCGCGACCGCCACGCCATGTATTTCGCGGTGCTCGGCGTCATCGCCGGCGCCATCGAGCGACTGGCGGTGGAGATCCGGCACCTGCAGCGAAGCGAGGTGGGGGAGGCGGCCGAGGCCTTCGGCAAGGGCCAAAAGGGCTCCTCCGCCATGCCTCACAAGAAGAACCCGATCCTGACCGAGAACCTGACCGGCCTCGCCCGTGTGGTGCGGGCGGCCGTGGTGCCGGCGCTGGAAAACATCGCGCTCTGGCACGAGCGCGACATCAGCCATTCGGCGGTAGAACGCGTGTTCGCGCCCGATGCGACCATTGCGCTGGACTTCGCGCTGACCCGGCTCGCCAGCGTCGTCGATGGCCTCGTGGTCGACGCGGCGGCCATGCGGCGGAACCTGGAGAGCCGCGGCGGGCTGGTCTACAGCCAGCGCATGCTGCTCGCGCTGATCGAGTGCGGAATGTCGCGCGAGGATGCTTACACTATCGTTCAGGAGGTTGCGCTAAAAGTTTGTGAAAGCGGCGGAGATTTCGAGGCCGCGCTCGCCGCGGACGAGCGGGTTACGGACATGCTCGACCGCGCGGAACTCGCCGCGCTGTTCGCGCCCGAGCCGTACCTGAAGCACGTCGATACCATCTTCGCCCGCGTGTTCGGGCGGACGGAGTGAACGACCGACAATGGAAGGGAGAGGACGGTCATGATCGAGATGCAGGACCACATCGCCGTGATCACCGGTGCCGGCAGCGGCTTCGGCGAGGCCACCGCGTACCGGCTCGCGCGGGAGGGGATGCCGATCTTCTGCCAGGACATCAATGAGGAGAACGCCCATCGCACGGCCGCGAAGGTCCGAGAAGGCAACGGCCGGGCGGAGGCGATCGGCGGCGATGTTGCCAGCGAGGCCGATGTGAAGGCGATGTTCGAAGCCTGCCGTAACGCCTTCGGCGACTGCACGCTGCTCTTCGCCAATGCCGGCTACGCGCGGCTCTCGCCGTTCGTCGAGATGAGCGTCGAGGAGTTCGACCGCATGGTGGCGGTGCTGCTGCGCGGCGTCTTCCTGTGCGACCGCGAGGCGCTCGGCCCGATGCTGGAGAAGGGCGAGGGCGTGATCATCAACACCGCCTCGCAGCTCGGCCACAAGGGCGCCATCGAAATGGCCCACTACGCGGCGGCGAAGGCGGGCGTCATTGGGCTCACCAAGTCGCTGGCGCTGGAAGTCTCAAGCCGGGGCGTGCGGGTCAACGCCATCGGCCCCGGCCCGTGCAATACACCGATCCTCAATGACATCTCTGATGAGTGGAAAGCGCGGAAGGCCACCGAGCTGCCGCTCGGGCGCTTCGGCGAGGCGTGGGAGATCGCCGAGACCGTGGCCTTCCTCGCCGGCCCCGGCGGGGCGATCTACGTCGGCCAGACCCTCGGGCCCAACTCGGGCGACGTGATGCTGTGAGTGGCGCGGCGCCGCGACCGAACGCCCGCCTCAGGCGCCGCCGCCCTCCCGTTCCGGCGGCGCGACGGCCTTACGTTCGCTCTTCTGACGCTTCCGCCGGCGCAGGTTCTCCCGGAGCGCAGCGGCCAAGCGGACTTCGCGCTCCGGCCGCTTGCCTGCGCCGGGAGCGGCCGGCTCGCTCTTTCGCCGGTCTGTGGTCATGACGCTTGCCAACGTAGCACGGATGGCAGAGCCTCGCGCCGCGCGGCGGCACGAGCCGCATCGGTGCGTCCGGGAGAGGGGCGATGGCTGACCCACTGGCCTTCAAGCGCGACACGCTGAGCCTGCACGCGGGCCAGAAGCCGGACCCGACGACCGGCGCGCGCGCGGTGCCGATCTACCAGACCACCTCCTACGTCTTCGACGACACCGAGCAGGCCGCCTCGCTCTTCAACCTGGAGCGCGCCGGCCACATCTACACGCGCATCTCGAACCCGACGGTCGCGGTGCTGGAGGAGCGCATCGCGGCACTGGAAGGGGGTGTCGGCGCGGTCTGCACGGCGAGCGGGCAGGCGGCGCTCCATCTGGCGGTGGCGACCCTGATGGATACCGGCGGGCACATCGTCTCGTCGGCGTCGATCTACGGTGGCAGCCACAACCTCTTCACCCACACCCTGCCACGCTTCGGGATCGAGACGAGCTTCGTCCACCCCCGCGACACCGAGGGCTTCCGCAAGGCGATCCGGGCGGAGACCCGCCTCGTCTTCGGCGAGACCCTGGGCAACCCCGGTCTTGAGATCATGGACATGCCGGCGGTCGCCGCCATCGCCCACGAGGCCGGCGTTCCCCTGATGATCGACAGCACCTTCGCCACGCCCTGCCTCTGCCGCCCGATCGAGCACGGCTGCGACATCGTCATGCATTCGGCGACCAAGTTCTTGGGCGGTCATGGGGTCGCCATCGGCGGCGTCATCGTCGACGCCGGCAAATTCGATTGGGAGGCTTCGGGCAAGTTCCCGACCCTCACCGAGCCCTATCTGGGCTATCACGGCATCGACTTCGCCGAGGAGTTCGGGCCGGCGGCCTTCATCGCCCGCGCCAGGGCCGAGGGTCTGCGGGATTTCGGCGCGTGCATGAGCCCCACCAACGCCTTCCACATTCTCCAGGGCGTGGAGAGCCTGCCGGTCCGCATGGCGCGCCACGTCGAGAACGCACGCAAGATCGTCGCCTTTCTCGATGGCCACGATGCCGTCTCGTGGGTGAGCTACCCGGAGCTGCCGTCGCACCCCGACCATGAGCGCGCGAAAACCTTGCTGCCTCAGGGCTCTGGCGCGATCTTCTGCTTTGGCGTGAAGGGTGGCCGCGAGGCCGGGCGGGCCTTCATCGAGGCGGTGGAGCTGCTCTCGCACCTCGCCAACGTCGGCGACGCCAAGAGCCTCGTCATCCACCCTGCCAGCACCACCCATCAGCAGATGGACGCCGCGGCGCTGGAGGCGGCAGGCGTCGGCGAGGACATGGTGCGGCTCTCGATCGGGCTGGAAGACCCGGATGACCTGATCGCCGATCTCGAGCGCGGCCTCCGCGCGGCCGCGCGGGCCGCGAAGGGCCGCTAGCCGTGGATATCAGGGTCGACGGTGCTACGGCCTTCGCCGCCACCGGCGGCCGGGCGTTCGATCCGAGCCTGCCGGTGACGGTATTCGTGCACGGCGCTGCGTTCGATCACACGGTCTGGAAGCTGCAGGCGCGCTACTTCGCCTGGAACGGCGGCAGCGTTCTGGCGGTCGATTTGCCCGGCCACGGCCGCTCGGAAGGCCCGCCGCGCCCCACGATACCCGCGATGTCGGACTGGCTGGTCGCGCTCATGGATGTGGCTGGGGTCGGCGAGGCCAATCTGGTGGGCCACAGCATGGGCGCGCTCGTCGCGATGGACGCTGCGGCGCGGCACGGCGCGCGTGTCCGCAAGCTCGCGCTGCTGGGCGCCGCGCCCGCGATCCCGGTCAACGACCTGCTGCTCAGGCGGTCCGCCGACGACGATCACCACGCCCTGGAGCTGCTCACCGGCTGGGGTTACGGCCGGCGCGCGCACTACGGCGTCCACAAGATGCCGGGGATCTGGATGACCGGCGGCGGCCTGCGCACCCTGGAGCGTGCGGCGCCCGGCGTGCTCCACAGCGACCTGGTCGCGACCAACGCCTACGAAGGCGGCGAAGCAGCCGCCGCGGCCGTTGCCTGTCCCACCCTCGTGGTGATCGGTGCGCGCGACCTGATGACGCCGGCGAAGCGCGGCCATGCGCTTGCCGCAATGCTGCCCGATGCGACCACGGTGGTGATCCCGCAAGCCGGCCACATCATGCTCGACGAGGAGCCGGACGCGACCCTCGACGCGCTAAAGGACTTTCTCGTCGATTGACGGTCGCCGCTTGGCTGGCGGCAGATGCGATAAGGTCTACGCCACCAGGCGGTAGCCACCGCCCTCGGTGATCAGCAGGCGCGGGTCGGAGGGCTCGACCTCAATCTTCTGCCGCAGGCGGTAGATGTGGGTCTCAAGCGTGTGGGTTGCGACGTTGGCGTTGTAGCCCCACACCTCGCTCAGCAGCACGTCGCGGGCGATCACCCGGTCGCGCGCGCGGTAGAGGT
>JAPPKP010000193.1 GCA_028819955.1 Rhodospirillaceae bacterium
TTCTTCTGCCCCGGCTGCGGCGCCCTGCTCGACACCGAATCGGCCCTCGCCGGCGACCCCTTCCTCACCGACACCGTGCGGGTGTAGGCTGCCGGGCGCCGAACGGGTGGTATGCGCTGCTGGCTGCAACCGACGCGTTTTGTAAGGCCACCGAAGCAGCAACGTGTTTAGTTCGTGGAGGGACAATGGGCATACGGCGGTCGCAGGCTGACGTAGTCGGACCCGAGCGGAGCCGGCGGACCGAGCTGAGCGATCACGGGAGTGTCGAGCCGTCCAAGCCGAGTCGTCAGCGCTTCGTCGCGGCGTATCGGGACTTCACGGAGGAGATCGACCTCGCAGCGCTCGCACTTGATCCCGGCGAGCTATTCGGGAGCATCCGCAAGGAAGCACAAGGGCGCGATGTTCGGTTGTAACGCCGGTGCTTTACTTACTGGACACCAACGTTGTCTCGGAGCCGCTACGACCCCAGCCGGCCGCCAGCGTCATGCGCCGACTGCGCCAGCATGACGGAGAGATCGCAATTCCGTCTCCGGTCTGGCACGAGTTGCGGTTCGGGTGCGAAAGGTTGCCGCCCTCACGGCGCCGAGATGCGGTCGAGCGCTACATTGAGATCGTGGTGCTGCGAAGTTTTCCGGTGCTCGACTATGACCGTGTGGCCGCCGACTGGCATGCCAGGGAACGCGCGAGGCTCGTCGCGGCGGGCAAGACACCGCCGTTCGTCGATAGCCAGATCGCAGCGATCGCGTGCGTCAACGGCTTGACGCTGATCACTTCGAACATCGACGATTTCCGTGAGTTCGAGGAACTGAAGGTACAAAGTTGGGTGTAAGTCAGGTTCGGGACGCGGTAATGCGAAGCACCGACGATCTGTCGCGCAAACCCGGCAGGTAAGCAACCACATGCACGACATCGCCATCCGTCCGGAGATCGTCGAGCGGGTCGTGAAGCGGCGCGGGCGGGTGCGCCTCTTCGAGCGGCTCGATCCCGTACGCACTGCGGCGGTCTACATCGACATGCAGGTCACCTTCCTCGCGCCGGGCGCCCCGGTGGAGGTGCCGATGGCACGCGCCATCGTGCCGCAGATCAACGGGCTCAACGCACGGCTCCGGGCGCTGGGCGTGCCCATCTTCTGGGTCGCCCACGCCAATACCAGCCGCCATGGTGCCTCGGACTGGCCGGGCTTCTTCGACCACTTCGTCTCGGCCGACGTGCGGGAACAAACCATCGCCGGGCTCGCCCCGGGCGCGGACGGCCAACAGCTCTGGCCCGAGCTTGAGGTCGCCGACGACGACACGGTCCTCTTCAAGAGCCGCTACAGCGCGCTGATCGCGGGCTCCTCGTCGCTGGAGACCATGGTGCGCGGCCGCGGCATCGACACGCTGCTCATTGGCGGCACCAAGACCGACGTCTGCTGCGAATCGACCGCACGCGACGCCATGATGCTCGACTTCAAGACCGTGATGCTCGCCGACTGCTGCGCCGCGCTCTCCGACGAGGAGCACCGCAACGCGCTCGAGACCATCATCCAGCAATTCGGCGACGTTATGACCGCCGACGAAGTCGTGGAGGCCCTCGACTCCCGGTAACCCCTCACACGAGAAGGGCGATTGAGCTGTTCTGAGACGGCAATCTCCTGACAGTTTGGCCGGCGCCGGCACCGAGCCATCCGGCTTGCGGATCACGATAGGCTCTTCCATCTCGGCCTTCGTCGGGCGGTAGCTCATAGGCTTCACGCGCACCTCGCGCGGCTTCTGCTTGCCGGTCTTCATCGTTCCTCTTTGTCGGCTCTACAGGCCGATACCCACCAGAACCAACGGCATCGGCGGATGCCCCCTTGGGCGCGTCTTCAATACCTGCATGGCGCTCTCCCAGCTACCTACCCCAGAGGACATTTCCTTGGTGAGACTGCGCATCGCCATGATCTCCACCCCAACGTTGATGCGCTGCTCCTCGTAGAATGCAAGGAACTTCACGAAGTCGTAGGCGATGAAGGCGTACTTTCCGAACTGAACCTCGATCCCCACCCCGTCCTTGGCGAAGTCGATCACCCGCTGCGATCCGCGACTGCCTTCCACATGCTCCAACATCGGGGCGTCTTCGACCATGGACTGCCATCCTTGATCTTGCAGGTTGGCCTCGATGACTTTGTTCATCGCAGTGGGACTGTAGAGACGCCGACCCTGACGCCCCTTCTCTTGAGACTCCTTTGTCTTCACCCGTTCCGGCTTGATCGCAGCAATGGCCTTTTCGATCTCGTCCCATCTGGCGCGATGGTGGGACTCAATGACCTCGGCCCCTCCCATGTGACTCAATCGCTGGATGATCCTCACGCTCTGTGCCCCCCGTGGGGCTTCGTCGGATCGTAGATGGGCTTACCCATAGGGCGTGTCTTCAGCGTCCCCTCTGCCAGCGATTCAATGCGCTCCAGAGCGATCTCGACATATGCCGGGATGATGTCGCAACCATAGGCGACCCGACCATGCTTCAGGGCAGCAATCGCGGACGACCCGACTCCCAGGTAGGGGTCAAACACCGCATCGCCCTCGTCGGTCATAGAGAGTACTAGCCGTTCGACCAGCTCGACCGGGTACTGGCAGGGATGCACGGTCTTCTCTGGATGGTTGTTCTTGACGTTCGGGAATGCCCACACGTCGGATGGGTTCTTGCCTTTCGGGTTGCCAGAAAGCTGGCCCGCCTTCGGTCCCTTGAAGTAGCGCTTGTTGGGATACTTCGACGGGACGCGAATCGGATCAAGATGCCATGTGTAATCGTCGCCCTTGGTCCACCAGTTGATCGTCTCGTACCGGCCTGACAGACGATGCGTGCAGTGCAGACCGTGCCCGAAATGCCAGATGATCCGGTTCCGCAGCTTGACCCCGTGAGCGGCGAAGAGGGGATAGAGCAACGTATCGAGTGGGATGATCTCTCCATTTTCGACATAGTTGCCCACCTGCCAGCAGATCGAGCCATCGTCTTTCAGCAGCCGGACGCACTCGGCAATCACACGCTCCTGATCCGCCAAGTAGGCGTCCAGCGAGCGGCGATCATTTCCGTAGGATTTTCCGAGATTGTAGGGAGGCGAGGTGACGATCAGCTTGAAACTGCCATCGTCCAACCGAGCCATGAAGTCGAGATTGTCGCGGCACTCAATGATGAAGTCTGGGGGGTGCAGATCATCCGCGAGTGCGAGCGTGACCTGAGCGGCCATTGTCATGGGCAATTTCCCGTATTGTAGGCATGGGTCGACCAGTCTGGGCGATAGCCCGGTTCCGCCTGATTACCCCAGACGGTCCAGTTTTCTCGTGCGCCCCGGCCGAACAGTTCAAGGTACGGTCCCCAGCTGCAACGTTCGATCAAGTCGTACTGCTCGTCCGGCTTGCGTGAGTGTTCGCGCTTACGGCTCGCAATGAGGTTTACCTGGCTGCGGCCAGGCTGAAGCGTGCGGACATCCTTTCCCCGCACACCGAATAGGAGGATTTCTGTGACGTTACGGAAGTAGAAGCCAACTCCGCGACCGTCCGAGCCACCGTCTTTTCTTACCTTGTGCCAAATCAGGTTTGTCTTGTACTGAAACCCCCATGAACTGAGCACACGCAATCCTTCGGGAAGCAGTGCATTCGGCACCCACAGATAGCAATGCGCACGCTCGGCTACGCAGTTGGCCACAGGAAGCGCTGCAATTTCTTCAAGGGAAAGAGTGCCGTAGCGAGACAATCGGCGGTGCTCAGGTGCGACTTTCCCTGTGCGGTTGGCAAAGCGCCAAGGAGGATCGGCCAGTACTGTCCCGAATTTCTTATGCCCCAGGAATTCGCCTAGGTCGATTGCTGCCGACTCTGCCGGTAGGTCAATGCGCCCTTGCTCATAAGCCATTTCCCCGCCTTCCCGTAAGCAGCTTCACGACTCGATGGCAGAGAATATAACAAGAACATCGGCGAATTGCAAGGTCGTTGCGGACTGGCTCCATTCCTCACTGGAAGTGCCGATGGCCCGCGTAGTCGTGCCGCGGATCGGCAGCATCAACATGGGGCTTAGAGCCCTCGCCAACCTCGAATCCCGGTAGTACCGCCTCTCTCACCAACACTCTCCGCGGCGAGCGTCGCCACACGGGAGGTTGCACCGGGCCCGACGATCTCACATATTTCCACCGATGCCCTCAGGCGCGTGTGCCGATCGGGCATCGATGCGGAGGCGGGAGAGCCGAGCTACCGGAAAGGTGCGGTTGGAGAATGGGTCATCTTCCCCTTGCGACAGACCCCGCCTGCATCGTCCCGGCCGCCGAGGCGCCGCCATCGTGAGCGCGCAGAAGAACATCCTGATCGTCGACGACGACCAGGCGCTGCGCCAGTCCCTCGCCGAGCAGCTGCACATGTACGAGGAGTTCGCGGCGAGCGAGGCGGCGACCGGCCGCGCGGCTCTCGACGCCGTCAAGAGCGGCCGCTTCGATCTCATCCTGCTGGATCTCGGCCTGCCCGACATGGACGGGCGGGAGCTCTGCAAGCTCATGCGCCGGAGCGGCATCGCCGTGCCGATTATCATGCTGACCGCCGCAGACAGCGAGGCGGACACCATCCTCGGCCTCGATTCCGGCGCCAACGACTACGTCACCAAGCCGTTCCGTCTCGGCGCCCTGCTCGCCCGCATCCGCGCCCAGCTGCGCCAGCACGAGCACAGCGAGGACGCGACCTTCACCATCGGCGAGTTCACCTTCAAGCCCGCGTCGAAGCTCCTGCTAAAGCCGGACGGCAAGGGCAAGATCCGCCTGACCGAGAAGGAAGCCGCGATCCTCAAGTACCTCTACCGCGCGCGCGACCGGGTGATC
>JAPPKP010000033.1 GCA_028819955.1 Rhodospirillaceae bacterium
GAGCGGCTGCCGCCGAAGGCCGCGCCCACCAGCAGGTTCTCGAACACGGTCATGTTGGCGAAGGGATGGGGGATCTGGTAGGAGCGCCCGATCCCCATGCGGCAGCGCTCATGCGCGGGCGTCCGCGTGATGTCGCGGCCGGCGTAGAGCACGCGCCCCGCATTCGGCCGCACCGCACCGGTGATGATGTTGAACATCGTGCTCTTGCCGGCGCCGTTCGGGCCGATGACGCCGAGCGCCTCGCCGTCAGCGAGCTCCATGCTGAACTGGTCGGTCGCCCTGACCGAGCCGAAGCTCTTGGAGACGCCCTCCAGCGCGATCAGCGCCGCCATGCCGGCACGCGCCTGCGGAGCGGCGCCGGGAGCGCCCTCCGCAGGTCTCGCCTAATAGCTGATGAGCTCCATCTCGGCGTTGGTGGGAACGTCCGGCGCGGTCTCGTTCGACGTGATGGTGAGGTCGTAGTCGAAGGGACCGTCCGGCGTGCGCCGCCACTGGCCGCCCACCAGCGGCATCTTGGCGACGTTCTTCACCGGGCCCGAGCCCCACGAGACCGGCCCTGCGATCGTCGATATGTTGGTGGAAACGATGGAGGCCAGCATGGCCTCGGTGTCGTTGATGTCCTCGGCCCGGCTCACCACGTCGAGGGCGACCTCGAATATCGAGTGGCCGTAGCCCACCGGCTGGCTCCACTGCTTGCCGGTGGCGGCGGTAAAGGCAGCCGCGAGCTCGCCGCAGGTCTGGCCGGTGATGCTCGACGTGAAGGGATGCGACGGGCTCCACCAGATCTCGGAGCTCATGTTGTGCCCGGCCTCGCCCAGTGCTCCGATCGCCTCGGGGAAAAGCAGCGCCTTGCCCACGGTCGCCGCCTTGGGCCTGAAGCCCTGCTGCGCTGCCTGAGTCCAGAAGGTGGTGAAGTCCGGCGGCAGCACGACGCCGGTGACGATCTCGACGCCATTCTCCTTGAACTCGGAAATGTGGGCCGAGAAATCGTCGGTCAGGTTCTGATAACGGCCTGGATCGATCAGGGTATAGCCGGCGGCGGCAAGCGGCTTGGGGAAGCCCAGCTCGGGATCGCCCCAGGCGTTGCCGTCGCCGTCGTTGGGATACAGCCCGCCGACCATCTTGTTGGTCTCGATCTTGGCCCAGAGGTTGAGGAAGACCGCGATTATGTCCTCCAGCCCCCAGAAATAGTGGTAGGTCCATTGGAAGCCCTCCGCCGGATTGCCACCGCGGCCGAAGAAGTAGGGCTGCCACGGGCACAGCGTGGTGACGCAGGGCACCTCGTTGATCTCCGCCTGATCGGCGACCGGATTCGTGGTCTCCGGCGTGTTGCCGCCGCAGAGCAGGTGCACCTCGTCGGAGAGGATCAGCTCGCTCGCCACCTCGGCCGCGCGGTTCGGGTTCGACTGGCTGTCCTTGACGACGATCTCGACATCGAGGCTCTTGCCGCCGGACTGGACCTTGCCTCCAATCGCTTCCAGTATCGAGGCGACGTTGAACTCGTCGGAAACGGCGAAGGGCGCGAGCGGCCCGGTCCTGGGGCTGACGTAGCCGATCCGCACCGTGTCCGCAGCGCGGACGATCGAGGGGAAGCCTGCGCTGAGCGCGGCGGTGCCCACGGCGCCGGCAGCGCCGGCTTTCAGGATCTCGCGACGGGTGCGCCCGGCACCGTTTGCCATGCGGTTCTCTTCGGTCATCGACTGCCCTCCTCTCCCGGAATTCGCCGAACACAAGAGTTGGCGGGACAGTAGCAGACCTTCCCAAACCCCGCGAGAGAGGCAAACCCCGGCGACGGGCTCAGGGGGCGGGCGCGGCAGCCGATGCCGCCTCCATCCGCCAGCGCAACTCGGCGGCGATGCGCGGCGTCTCGTTGACCGGCTCATAGCGCCATTGGGCGAGCCGGCCGTCGAAGGGCCTCACGTTGCCTGCGTCCCGAAGCGACGCATGGAATTGCGCGAGCCGGCGGCTTCCGCCCGCCATCTTCGCAAGGTGGACGGGCTTACCCGTCGATATCGCCTCGCTGATCATGGAAACCGACTCCTCCGTGACCACGATGTGGCGGGCCAGCGCCAGCATGCCGAGATAAGGGTTGCGGCCGGCTCCGTCCCAGAACCAGGCCCGCGGCAGGCGAGCCTTGAGCGCTTCGACGGCGTCCGGCTCCGTCCGCCTCGACGCGGTCACGGCGATGTCTCCGTCGAGGTCGGCCAGGCCACGCGCGAGCTCGCCGAGCGTCTGTCGCGTGAAGCGGTGCGACCGCGTCCGCCCGCCGAGCATGACCGCGACGGTCAGGTCGCCGAGCCGCCCGCGCCATTCAGCGCCCGCGGCCGCGAGCTTCTCGGGCGTCACGCCGTGCAGCGCGACCCGCGACGGCACCACGTTCGGCCCCGCGAGCCCGTCATGCGCCAGCGGGACGATCAGGTCGAAACAGCGGAGCGGCGTTCGCGGGTTCTGGATGTGCACGGCGAAGGTCCGTCCGCCCGCAGCGCGCCTGACCGCAGCCGAAACCGGGGCGCTGCGCCTGCCGCAGCCGATCAGCAGGTCGGGCCAAGGCCGTGGCAGTTTCTCCTCCAGCCCATAGAGAAGCAGACCCGGCGGCTGCCGATGCGCCGGCAACCACGACCAGGGCGGGCGAAGCCGGACGGCGATGCTCTCGAACGGCCAGCCGAGCGCCTCGGCCAGGCCCTCCGCCTGAGCCACCATGCCGGCTTCGCCGGTGGTGAGAGCCCAGACGGTCCTAGCCGACGGGCGTGTCGGGATAGGCACACTCGTGACGGTTGCGCCACTCGTTCGTGACGAAATTTACGATCAGAGTCCGACGCACGCCGTCGATCTCTCGCGGCAGAAACCCGTGCCACGTGTCCGCACCGGGGATGAGGATCACGCCCGCGTTGTCGGCGAAGCGGAGTCTTTTTGCCGGCGTGTCTCTGTCGGAATAGAGGTCCGTGCCCCAATCATGCTCCTCATCGCCGTCGTCCAGGTAGATGAACATGGTGAAGGCCTTGACGCCGATATCGGTGTGCGGCTCCAGCCAGAACCCCGCGATGTCCTGGGCGTATTCGATGCGGAGGTTGGTGCCGGCGAGGCTGGCGCCGCACCGGGCTTCGATGGCGGCGACGACACGGGCGTCCTGAAACGCCTCCGCGAGCGCCCTGGCGGGCCCGATATGAGAAATCGCGTCGGCGTTCACATACCGTCGGGTCGGGTTGTTCTCTTCCCGCCGGCCGAGGGTGTATCGGACTCCGGGCGCCGCGTACGGCCATGCCTTGAGTCCCGCGAGCGTGTCGAGATCGAGCACGTCATGAAGCAACCAGTGGCGATAGGGCCATGCCTCTTCATCCGCGCACGCCAACGCGGATAGAACCGCCGATCCGGTCATGGCCTTTGCCATGACCGTCAAGCAATCACAAATATGAAATAAATGTCAAGTCAACAGGCGGTACTCTGTCCACAACTACTGATGTATATTTGAAATATCCGATCTATACCACATTGATGTCTGGAACATCTGTCGCGCTCAAAAGCCGAACAAGAGACCATTAGTCTGAATGCTTCACTCAAGCTCCAAGCCGGCAAAGAAAGCCAACCTGCGAGACGCAATCTCGTTTCGGATCATCTGCGCCGAGGGGCAGTAGCGGCGGAGAAATGCGGACTACGCGGCAAGGTCCTCACCGGCCAGCGCCCGGTCGATCAGCGCGACCGTCTCGGCAAGTCCGTAAAGCGCGATGAACGAGCCCATGCGCGGACCCTGGCTCTGGCCCAGGAGGATCTCGTAGAGCGCGCGGAACCAGTCCCGCAGCGATTCGAACGGGTGACGCTTGCCGACCTCGTAGACCTCGGTCTGGATATCCTCGGCGCTCGAATCCGCCGGCATCCCGGCAAGCACGGCCCGCAGGTCGTCGAGCGCCGCCCGCTCCTCCGGCAGCGGCGCGCGATAGGCCTTCGCCGGCTTCACCATGTCGCGGTAGTAGGCGATGGCGTGACCGACCAGCGCGTCGAGGATGGGCGCGGTCTCAGGCGAGGCACCGGGCACGTAGCGGGCGATGAAGCCCCAGAGCACGGCCGGTTCCTCGGTGTTGCAGACGCTGGCCAGGTTGAGAAGGATGGCGTAGCTCAATCCGCTCTCGGGCGCGGGCGGGTGGCCGGCGTGAATGTGCCACGCCGGGCTCTCAAGCCGCTCGGCCGGTTCCTGCTCCGGGTACTTCGCGAGGTGCGTCAGGTGGTCGTCCACGTGGCGCGGAATCACGTCGAAGTAGAGCCGCTTGGCCCGCCTCGGCGCGTTGTACATGTAGAGCGAGAGAGAATCGCGCGGCCCGTAGGTGAGCCACTCCTCGATGGTGAGGCCGTTGCCGCGCGACTTCGAGATCTTCTCGCCGTTCTCGTCGAGGAAGAGCTCGTAGATGAAGCCGGCGGGCGGCCTGGAGCCCAGCGCGCGGCAGATCTTGCCCGAGAGCTCGACGGAGCTAATCAGGTCCTTCCCCGCCATCTCGTAGTCGACGCCGAGCGCATGCCAGCGCATCGCCCAGTCGGCCTTCCACTGCAGCTTGCAGCGGCCGCCTGTGACCGGGACGGTCATGGTCTCGCCGTCCTCGTCCACGTAGCTCACCGTGCCCGCGTCCTCGTCGCGGGCCGCAATCGGCACCTGCAGCACGCGACAGGTCTTCGGGCAGAGCGGCAGGAAGGGGCTGTAGGTCGCCTGCCGTTCCGCCCCGAGCGTCGGCAAGATGATGCGCATGATCTCGTCGTAGTGGCGCAGCACATCCCGGAGCGCGCCGTCGAACTCGCCGGAGCGATAGGCCTCGCTCGAGCTCTTGAAGGT
>JAPPKP010000056.1 GCA_028819955.1 Rhodospirillaceae bacterium
TCACGCTCGACATGGGATTCGTGATCCTCGTCGCGTCTGCGCTGAGCTTCCTCGGGCTCGGCGTTCAGCCGCCGACTCCCGATCTCGGCCAGATGGTGGCCGACGGGGCGCACTACCTGCCCGACCTGTGGTGGAAGCCGGTGTTCCCCGGACTCGCGATTCTCATACTCGTCCTGGGCTTCAATCTGCTGGGCGACGGCCTGCGCGACATGCTGGACGTGAATCTCTAGCCATGCCCTCCCTGCTCGAAATCCGCGATCTGCACATGCGGTTCTCGCTCTTCGAGGGACTCTCGCACGTCCTCAACGGGATCAGCCTTTCGATCGAAAAGGGCGAGCGGGTGGCGATCGTGGGCGAATCCGGGTGCGGCAAGTCGGTGACGGTGCGCGCCATCCTGGGGCTGCTGCAGCAGAGGAACGTGGCGATCGAAGGCTCGATCCGGTTTCACGAGACCGAGCTGCTGGGCATGCCGGAGAGGGCGTGGCGCCAGATTCGGGGCAGCCGCATCTCGATGATCTTTCAGGACCCGATGGCGTCGCTCAATCCCACGTTCAAGGTGCGCGACCAGCTCCTCAAGGTGATCCGGCGGGGCGGGCGCGCGGGCTCGGCGCGGGAGGCTTACGAGATCGCATGCGCTGGGCTGCGCCAGGTGGCGATCGTCGATCCCGACCGCATTCTTGCCGCGTATCCGTTTCAGCTCTCGGGCGGTCTGGCGCAGCGGGTGA
The DNA here is from genome assembly GCA_028819955.1 of Rhodospirillaceae bacterium. The sequence continues at coordinate 726 of JAPPKP010000056.1, forward strand.
TGATCACCATGGCGCTGGTGAACCGGCCCGAGCTGGTGCTGGCCGACGAGCCCGGATCGGCGCTCGACGTGACGGTGCAGGAGCAGACGCTGAGGCTGATGCACGAGTTGACCCAGGACGCGGGCGCAGCGGTGCTGCTCATCACCCACAATCTGGGCGTGGTGCGCGAGTTCGCGCAGCGGGTCTACGTGATGTATGCCGGCACGATCGTCGAGGAGGCGGACGTCGAGACTCTGTTCCGCGAACCCGCGCACCCCTATACGCGCGCACTCCTGGAGGCCGTGCCCAAGCTCACCGGCGCCGGGCTGCCGCGACCGATCGAGGGCATCGTGCCGGACTACACGGCGGCACCGAGCGGATGCCGCTTCCACCCCCGCTGCGAGTTCGCCGAAGCCGCGTGCCGTGAGATGCCTCCGGTCATCGAGCTCGGCTCGAGGCATCGTGTCGCCTGCGTCCTGCCGGAGAGGGACCGCGTGGCGGTCCCGAACTGACCAGTGGAAACGCTGATGGCCGCTCCCGACATCGACCACATCGTCTATCCGGCGCCCGAGCCGCTTCGCACGTTCCGCTTACCCGTGGGGGACGGGCACGAGCTCCATGTCGAGGAGATCGGGAATCCCGAGGGGCAGCCCGCCGTTGTCCTGCACGGCGGCCCCGGCAGCCGCATCGAGGATCGCCACCGCCGCCTGTTCGACCCGGAGCGCTACCGGCTCATCGCCTTCGACCAGCGCGGCGCCGGGCGCAGCACGCCCAGGGGCGAGACCCGGAACAACACGACGTGGCACCTGGTGGACGACATCGAGGCCCTGCGCCGTCACCTCGGCATCAAGAAGTGGCTGGTGGTCGGCGGCTCCTGGGGCTCCACGCTCTCGCTGCTTTACGCTCAGACCCACCCTGAGAGCGTGACCGGCATCGTCGTCTGGAGCGTGTGGCTTGCCGACGCGATGACCCGGCGCTGGTTCTTCGAGTTCGGCGCCAACATGGTCCGACCCGAGGCCTGGGACGAATTCGTCGGCCACTTCACGATGGAGGAACGAGACGACCTCGAAGCCGCGCTTTATCGCAGGATCGACGGCAGCGATCGCGCGGCCGCCACGGCCGCAGCCCGCACGCTCGGCGAATGGGAGACGTCCATGGTCTATTTCCATTCTCGCGAGGGCGGGCTCGCCGAGATCAGCGGCGTCGACCACGCGGAAAACTACGGGCGCATCCTCAGCCACTACTTCAAGAACCGCTGCTTCCTCGACGGCGACGACCACGTGCTCTTGCGCTGCACCGTCATCGCCGATATCCCCGGCACCATCGTCCAGGGCCGCTACGACATGTGCACGCCGGTGCGCGAGGCGTGGCGCCTGAAGCAGGCATGGCCGCGCGCCGAGCTCAGGATCGTGGAGCATGGCGGCCACATGACCGACGAGCCCGGCATGGCCGCGGCGATGGTGGAAGCGCTCGACGCCATGGCCGGCCGGACATGAACCTGAGCGACCACGAACGGAACGTCCTCTCCGGCGCCACCGGGCCTGAGGGCGCGCGCATGGCGATGGAGGTCGTCGTCGAGGCGGCCCGGATGATGGGTGCAGACCGCCTGGTTCCGATCGTCTCCAGCCATATCGACGGCTGCCTCTATCACGGCGATGCCGGGGTGTTGTACTGCGAAAGGCTGGCGGAGGAAGGCGCAAAGGTGGCGGTGCCCGCGACCACGAATGTGGGCTCGCTGAACCTGCTGAAGGCGAGCCAGGTCAAGCTCCCGAAAGCGCAGCACGGGATGGCGTATCGGCTGATGACGGCGCACCGGCGAATGGGCTGCATCCCGAGCTGGACCTGTGCGCCTTACCAGACGCAGGCGCGCCCCGCGCTGGGCCAGCAAATCGCCTGGGGCGAGTCGAACGCCGTCGCGTTCGCGAACACAGCGCTGGGCGCGCGGACGAACCGCTACGGCGACTTCCTGGACCTCGCCTGCGCGATTGCGGGGCGGGCGCCCTACTACGGCCTGCACTGCCCGGAGGGGCGCGCGGCACGGCTGCTGTTCGAGCTTTCGGGGCTGCCGGAGTCGCTGTTGCGAGAAGACGCATTGTTCGCCGTGCTGGGAGCCCTGGTGGGGCGGCTCGCCGGCGACGCTGTCTCGGCGGTGGATGGCATTCCAGGGCCGGTGCGCGACGACCAACTCAAGGCGTTCTGCGCCGCAGCGGCAGCGACCGGTGCGGTGGCGCTGACGCACATCGTGGGCGTCACCCCCGAGGCACCGGACGCCGCAACCGCCCTCGGCGGGGTGCCGCCCGAAGAGACCGTTCAGGTGACCCTGGACATGATCGTCGATGCGCGCGACCGCCTCAGCCTCGCCGGGGCCGGTCCGATCGATTGCGTCTCTCTCGGCAGCCCGCACTTCTCGGGCGACGAATGCCGCGAGGTGCTGGCGCTGGCCGAAGGCCGCAAGTTCCGAATCCCGGTCTACATTTGCCTGGGGCGGCACACGCTCGATGGCTTGCAGGCGGACGGGGCGTACGAGGCGTTGCAGGGCCTGGGAGTCGAGTTCGTGGTCGACACCTGCGTCGTGGTGACGGCGATTCTGCCGCCTCGCCCCGGCGTGATGATGACCAACTCGGCCAAGTTCGCCTACTACTCGTTCGGCAATACCGGATACAAGCCGGTGTTCGGTACTCTCTCCGACTGCGTCCGCAGCGCCCAGGTCGGTCAAGTCGTCCGCGACCCGGAGATCTGGGGATGAGCTGGCGGGCGAACGTCCTGGTTGGCGGCCGGGCGCGCGGCTCGGTCCTGCGCCTGGATGAGCCGGTGAGCTTCTGGGGCGGGATCAGCCCCGCCACATCCGAGGTCGTTCTCGCCGGCCACCCGCAACGCGGCGAGCGGATCGCCGGGCGCATTCTCGTTCTGCCGCAGCCGATCGGCTCGAGCTCGTCCGCTTCGGTCATCCTGGAGCTGCTGCACAAGGGGCTGGCGCCGCGTGCCCTGATCCTCGGCGCCCGCGACGCGATTCTGCCGATCGGGGTACTCGTCGCCCGTCAGATGGGCTGGGACGCGATACCGGTGTTGGCCATGGCGGATCCGCCCTTCCATACCGGCGATGCGCTCTGCATCGACGAGGACGGTGCCATAGTGGCCGGGGCGTGATCTCAGCCGCAACGCACGCGGGGAACGGAACCATGCGCGTCTACAGTGCCGAAGAAACCCGGGACCTGCTGCCGTTCGGCGCGCTGATCGATGCGCTGCGGGAGATGTTCCGGGTCGGCGCCGTTGCGCCCTTGCGACATCACCACACCATCACCTTGGACGGGCTGCCTGACGCGACCCTGCTCCTGATGCCGGCGTGGAACCCCACTGGTCTGGGCGGGGTCAAGATCGTGCATGTCAATCCGGGAAATACGGATATGGGAATACCGGCGCTGTCCTCGTCCTATCTTCTCTTCGATGTCCGGACCGGGCGGCACCTGGCGATGCTGGACGGCGGCGAGATCACCAACCGCCGCACCGCCGCGGCCGCCGCGCTGGCGGCAAGCTACCTCGCACGGGAGGATGCGCGGCGCTTGTTGGTAGTCGGCGCGGGTCGCGTCGCGAACAACCTGGCCGATGCGTTCCGCGCGGTGCGCCCGATCGAGGACGTCTCGGTCTGGGACATCGATGCGGAGTTGGCAGAGAAGCTGGTGCAGAGGCTGAACGGCGCGGGCTTCCGCGCCGCGGTCGCGGCGGACCTGAAGGCTGCGGTGGCCGACGCCGACATCGTTAGCTGCGCGACGCTGGCAACCGATCCGTTGATCGCGGGCGCGTGGCTCAGGCCTGGGCAGCATCTCGACCTGATCGGCAGCTTCAGGCCCCACATGCGCGAGGCGGACGACGACGCGGTGCGCCGCGCGCGCGTCTACATCGACACCGACGGCGCCCTGAAGGAGAGCGGCGACCTCATCGCACCCGTCCAGTCCGGCGCGCTGACAGAGGAGCAGATCGCCGGCGACCTGTTCGGCCTGTGCCGGGGTACCCCCGCCCGCCCCGCCGCCCCACAACAAAAAAAAAAAATAAAAAAAACCCGAACCCCCCAATCACGAAAAGCACCCGCGC
>JAPPKP010000426.1 GCA_028819955.1 Rhodospirillaceae bacterium
ATGCCGACGATGGGCGTGCCGGCCCGGAACAGGCCGGCAAGATAGGCCCCCAGGCGCTCGTACGTGACATCCGTGTGTTCCGAGAGCGACGCGGGGCCGTGGATCGTAGTGCCGGGGAGCACGGCCGCGATACGCCTCGCCAGCGCCACCTGACGCGCATCGAGGATCACCACGGCGGGCGGGCTCAGCGCCATGCCGCGCCCCGTTTGTGGACGACGATCATGGAGAAGTAGGGCGCGGGCGGCTCGACCTCGGCCAACGGCATGATCCGCTGCGCGGCCATGGAGGCACGCTCGACGTAGTGCGCGCGCTGAAGCAGGCCGAGGCTATCGAGCACGCGGCGCACCTTCTCCAGGTGGCGGCCGACCTTGACGATCGCCGCCGCATCGCAGTTGGCGAGCTGGGCGGTGAGCCGCTGGTCGTCGAGCGGCGCAGGGATCACCGCCAGCACGTCGTTGCGCGCCGCGAGGGGCAGGCCGAGCGCCGCAGCACAGGCCATCGGCGAGGAGACGCCGGGGATCACCTCCACCCTGTGGCTCTGCGCCAGCCGCTCGAAGAGGTAGAGGAAGGAGCCGTAGACGAAGGGGTCGCCCTCGCAGAGCACCGCGACGTCGCGGCCCGCGTGGAGGCGCGCGCCGAGGGTCGCCGCCGCCTCGTCATAGACTTCCGCTGCTGGGAAACGGCTTGGCTCCAGCGGCATGCGGATGGCGATTTCCTCCTGCCCGCCGGGGAGATGCGCCGCCGCGATGCTGCGGGCGAGACTCTCGCCCTCGGGCGGCGCGGGGTAGGCGACCACCTGGGCCCCCTGAAGCGCCTTCAGCGCCTTGAGCGTGATCAGGTCGGGGTCGCCGGGGCCGACGCCGATGCCGCTGAGCAGGCCGCTCACGGCGGTTTGACCAGCGTGAGCTGCGTCACCGGCATCAGCGGGCGCCAGGCGAGGTGACGCCCCACGGGCCGCGCGCGGGAGATCGCGAGGCGGGTCAGGATGCCGTCGTGGCGCTGGCACCAGTCGCCGAGGACCGCCTCGCCTGCGACCGTGACGGCGTTGGCCACCAGCGTGCCGCCGGGCGCGAGCCGGGCCCAGCAGATCTCGATCAGGCCGCCGACCGTGAGCCCGCCGCCTATGAAGACCGCGTCGGGCACCGGCAACGGCTCCAGCGCCTCTGGCGCCGTGCCCTCATGCACGGTGAGGCGCGGTACCCCGAGGGCCGCGGCGTTGCGGGCGATGCGGGCGCAGCGGTCAGCGTCGCGCTCGACCGCGATGGCGGTGCAGGTGTGCTCGCTCAGGAGCCATTCGATCGCCACCGAGCCGGAGCCCGCGCCCACGTCCCAGAGCAGGGCGCCCGGCCGCGGGTCGAGCGCGCTCAACGTCTGCACCCGGATCTCGCGCTTGGTGAGCTGGCCGTCGTTCTCAAACGCGCGGTCGGGCAGGCCGGGCGCGCCGCGAAAGCGCTTCAGCTTGCCTTCGGCGCGGCATTCGACGGCAATGGTGTTGAGGTCCGGCACCTGCGCCTCGCGCCAGCGGTCGGCGCGCTCGGTGACGCGGGTCTCATCGGGCCCGCCCATGTGCGCGAAGACGGTCAGCGTGCTGGCGCCGTAGCCGACGGCGGTGAGCTGCGCCGCGACCTGCGCCGGCGTCGCCCCGTCGTGGGAGAGCACCAGCAGCCGTTGGCCAGGGGCGAGGTAGGCCCGGACGGTCTCCAGCGGGCGGCCGTGCAGGGTCACGCCCACGGTCTCGTCGGCGCTCCAGCCGAGCCGGGCGCGGGCGAGGCTGAAGGCCGACGGCGCCGGGATCGTCACGATCTCCTCGTCGGGGAAGGCGCGACGGAGCGTCGTGCCGATGCCGAAGCAGAAGGGATCGCCGGTCGCTAGCACGACGACCCGCCGACCGCTAACGGCGCGGATATCGTCCATGGTCTCCAAAAGCGGGCGGCGCCAGGTCAGGCGGCGGGCCGTGCCGTCCGGGATCATGGCGAGGTGTCGTTCGCCGCCGACCAGAACCTCGGCCCGGTCGATCAGCGCGCGGGCGGCCGGCGCGAGCGCGTCCGGGCCGTCCTCGCCGAGGCCGATGACGGTGAGCCAGCCGCTCACGGATTGCCCTCGGCCATGGGCGGTGCCGCGAGCGCGTTCACCGCCGCCGCCGCGACCGCGCTGCCGCCCCGCCGGCCCAGCAGGGTGAGGAAGGGCATGCCGTGGCGCCCCTCCGCCAGTGCCGCCTTGGCCTCGCTGGCACCGACGAAGCCGGGGGGCGTCGCGACGATCGCCGCCGGCCGAGGCGCCCCCTCTGCCACGAGCTCAAGCAGCCGGAAGAGCGCGGTGGGCGCATTGCCTATGACGCAGAGCGCACCCGCAAGATACGGCTGCCAGAGCTCCACCGCCGCCGCCGAGCGCGTGGTCTGGGCGGACGCGGCGCGCTCGGCAAGGCCCGCCGCGCTGAGGGTGCAGATCACTTCGTTGCCCGCCTGTAGCCTCCGGCGAGAGATGCCGGACGCCACCATCTGGCAGTCCGCGAGGATGGGAGCGCCTGCGGCGAGCGCGGCGCGGGCCTTCGCCGCCAGGTCGACCGAAAAGGCGAGGTCCGCCACCAGATCGGTCATGCCAGACGCGTGCACCATGCGGTAGGCGACGTCCACCAGGTCCGCAGGCAGGCAGGCGACATCGGTCTCCCGCCGGATGATGGCGAAGGAGCGGCGCGTGATCCCGTCGGGGTCGCGCAGATAGTCAGCCGTGGCCGTGGCCGCCATGCCCGTCGGTTCCGTGGCCGTGGTGGTGATGATGGCCGCCGGCGCGGTCCGCATCGGTGCCGATGCCCTCGACGTGGTGGTGGTGGCCCACCTGGGGCGCGCCGAGATCGCCCTCGTGGCCGATGATCTGCTCGCGGTACTTGCAGAGTTGGCAGTTCATGCGGTTGTCGCCCTCGGGAATCTCGGCGATGCGCGCGAGGAAGGCATCCACCACCAGCGGGTGATCGTTGAGATAGGCGGCCTTGCGGAAGGCGATCTCAGGGTGGGCGCTGGCGGCGGTATCCACCGCGTCGTAGATGCGCCGCACCAGCACCCCGGTGAAGAGGAAGTAAGGGAAGACCACGATGCGCCGAAAGCCGAAACCTGCGATCCGCGCGAGCGCCGGGCCCACCAGGGGCGTGGTGACGCCGCTGTAACAGGTTTCCGCCCAACCAAAGCCCAGGCCCTCCCACAGCATGCGGGCGACCTTGGCGATGTTGCTGTTGGCGTCGGGGTCGGAGGTGCCGCGCCCAACCACGACCAAGAGGCTTTCGGCGGCCGGAGCGTCACCGGGCTCCTGGGCGGCCTCGATGCGCTCCGCCGCAGCTCGCAGCAGCAGCGGATCGACCGCGAGGTCGCGCCCGTAGCGAATGGCGAGGTCGGGATTGGCGGCAGCGAAGCCGTTGAGCACCGAGGGGATGTCGTTCTTCGCGTGGCCGGCGGCAAAGAGCATGCCGGGCACGGCGTCGATGGCGGTGGCGCCCGAGTCCCGCATCGCCTCCAGCGTGCTGCCGATGGTGGGTCTGGCGAATTCGAGGAAGCCGTGGCGCACCTGGCGGTCCGGCAGGCGCGCGGCGACCACCGCAGCCAAGTGCTCGAATTCGGCGACCGCCGCGGCGTCGCGGCTGCCGTGGCCGCAAAGCAGCACCGCCGGCGCGCTCACCTGCGGCCTCCGTTCCGTCCATTGACCGCTGTGCCCGGGCTTTCCATTGTGCGCCGATGCTCCTCTTCGCCGCGCCCGACTGGCCCATCGGCCCAGGGGTGCCGTTCATCCTGCTGCTCGCCCTCGCGCTGGACGCGCTGATCGGCGACCCGCGCTGGCTGCCGCACCCGGTGCGGCTGATGGGCTGGCTCACCGGCCTCCTCGACCGCGCTCTCAACCGGGAGCGGCACGGCGAGGCCACCCGCGTGATCCTGGGCGGGGTTGCCGTAGTGCTGGTGGTTGGCGCGAGCGCTGCCGCCGGCTGGGCCGTCACCCACTACGCGGCCATGCTCGCCTGGGGCTGGCTCGCCGAGCTTGCGCTGGTCGCGATGCTGGTCGCCCAGCGTGACATGGCCGATCACATGGTGCGGGTGGCGCGCGCCCTCGATGCCGGCGTGGAGCCGGCGCGGGAGGCGGTGCGCCACATCGTGGGCCGCGACCTCCGCGCGCTCGACGGGCACGGCATCGCCCGCGCGGCGATCGAGAGCGGCGCCGAGAACTACTCGGATGGCGTGGTGGCGCCGGCCTTCTGGTACTTGCTGCTCGGCCTGCCGGGGCTCCTCGCCTACAAGGCGATCAACACCATGGACAGCATGATCGGCCACCGCTCGCCCCGCCACCACGCCTTCGGCCGCGCGGCGGCGCGCATCGACGATGCAGTGAACTGGGCGCCGGCGCGGATCGCGGGCGTTCTGATCGCGTTGGCCGCGCTCGTGGTGCCCGGCGCCGCGTCGGGGCGGGCGTGGCGCACCATGTTGCGTGACGCCCCCAGACACAGCTCGCCCAACGCCGGCTGGCCCGAGGCCGCGATGGCGGGCGCTTTGGGTCTCGCGCTGCTGGGCCCCCGGCAGTACGAGGGCGAGGCGGCGGGCGACGAAGCCTGGCTCGGCGACGGCCGCAGGGACGCGACGGCGCACGATGTGCGGCGCACGGTGTGGGTGTTCGCGGCGGCCTGCGCACTGGTGGCGGTGCTGACCGCCGCCATCGCCGCATGGACGGCGCTCAACAAGATGTAGCCGACGCTCAGCGTGCACGGGCCACCTCCAGCAGGCGGTCGAGGTCGAGATGGGCCTCGAGATGGGT
>JAPPKP010000179.1 GCA_028819955.1 Rhodospirillaceae bacterium
CGATCGCCTCCTGGATGTTGCCGCCGCCGAACTTCGCCGGGTCGGTGAAGCCGTTAACGAAGTCGACGATCAGCAGCGCGGCCTTCTCGCCGAAGCCGAGCCGGTTCCCGAAATTCTGGGTCTTGTAGATGTCGATGTCCGAAGCCATGCCGCACCCCGCCTCCTTTGACCGTTGGAGAACAGACGGAACCCCGTCATGTGTCAAGCGGCGTCTGGGACGGGGCTCTGATCACGCCACCGCCGTCGCTCTCGACCGTGACGGCTGCGAGCTTGCCGTTCCCCAGATGGAACTCGGCCCTGCCGCTGGTTTCTCGCGCGCGCCCCTCGCCGTCCTCGAGTCGGAGGGTGAAGCGGCAGGTTGATCGCTGCCCGGCCTCGTCCACCAGGTGGTCGAGCACCTCGTGCCGGATCGAGGGATAGTCCGAGAGCATCTGCGCCAGATACCGCTTGATCTCGCTGTCCCGGCCGCGGTGGCTGCGGCCGTCCACCGAGAGAACCGCGTCGTGGGCGAAGCAGTCGAGCACCGTGCCGAGGTGCCGGAAGTCGATATTGCTGTAGAAGCTGTGCTCGACCAGATTGACGATCTGGGCGCGCCTGAGCATCACCACCGGCGCCTCCTCTCGCTCGCGGGCACATCGTAGCCGGCGCCGTCGCCCGCCCGAAAGGTCGGCATCGTCGGCTCGGCTCACTGGTCAAACCGGTGCGGAGGCCATAGTCTGACCGCAGAGGAGCGAGCGCCATGCATGCATTCAACTACCATCGTGCGACATCGGTGGAAGACGCGGTTGCCGCCTTCAATGCCGCGGACGACGGTGCCTATCTCTCGGGCGGCCATACGCTGCTGCCGACGATGAAGCAGCGGCTTGCGGCGCCCTCCGATCTGATCGACCTTGCCGGACTCACCGAGCTGATCCGCATCGCCGTCGATGACGAGGCCGTCGAGATCGGCGCACTCACGCCTCACGCAGCCGTCGAGGCGTCTACCGAGGTGCAGGGGGCGATTCCGGCTCTCGCCGCGCTCGCCGGCAAGATCGGCGACCCGCAGGTGCGCAACAAGGGCACCATCGGCGGCTCCGTCGCCAACAACGACCCGGCGGCGGACTATCCGGCCGCCCTGGTCGGGCTCGGCGCCACGGTCGTCACCAACCTGCGCACCATTGCAGCGGACGACTTCTTCACCGGCCTCTTCGAGACCGCGCTGGACGAGGGCGAGATCGTCACCGCCGTCCGCTTCCCCCGGCCCGGAAAGGCCGGCTACGCGAAGTTCCCGAACCCCGCCTCGCGCTACGCCATCGTCGGCGTGATGGCGGCGGAGACGGCGGCCGGCTTGCGCATCGCCGTGACCGGCGCGGGCCCCTGCGTGTTCCGCGCGTCCGCCATGGAGGCCGCGCTGAGCGGCGGGCTGGACGCCGACGCGACGCTGCCGGCGCTCTCCCCCGAGGGGCTCAACTCCGACATCCACGCGAGCGCCGAATACCGCGCACACCTGGTGGGCGTCATGGCCCGGCGCGCGATGGCTGCGGCCCAGTAAGCGGACCCTCCGTCACGACAAGTTGAAGCATTGCGATTGGCGCGGGGTCCCGGCAGAGGCGACATTCCACCCGTCACTGGACGGAGGATGCCCCCAATGCGCACCCTTGCACTCTCGGCACTATCGCTTCCCGCTCTCGCGCTCGCCGGCGCGCTTGCGCTCCAACCTGCTGCGGCGCGCGAGGCGCCGTCGGGCTGGTTGTACGAGTGGGGTTCGACGGACTTCTCGAAGTCCTCCATCTCGTTCGACGAGATCATGTCCGGCGGGCCGCCCAAGGACGGCATTCCCGCGATCGACGACCCGGTCTTCGTAGCCGCATCCGACCTCGAGGATCTGGCCGGCACCGAGCCCGTGATCAGCTTCGTGGTCGGCGACGATCACCGGGCCTACCCGCTGCAAGTCCTCATCTGGCACGAGATCGTCAACGACACGGTGGGCGGCGTCCCGATCTCGGTCACGTTCTGCCCGCTCTGCAACTCGGCCGTGGTCTACGACCGCCGCGTGGGCGATGCGGTGCTGGATTTCGGCACCACCGGCAAGCTGCGCAACTCCGACCTCGTGATGTACGACCGCCAGACCGAGAGCTGGTGGCAGCAGTTCACCGGCGAGGGGATCGTCGGCGCCTACACCGGCACCGCGCTCAAGCGGCTGCCGTCGCGGCTCGAATCCTTCGCCCGCTTCCAGGAGCGCGTGGGCAGCGACGGCAAGGTCCTGGTGCCGAGCCGCGCGGGCGCCCGCGCCTACGGCATGAATCCCTACTCCAGCTACGATTCGTCTTCGCGCCCCTTCCTCTACAACGGCGACCTGCCGGAGGGGATCGAGCCGCTCGCCCGCGTGGTAGTGGTGGAGGACGAGGCCTGGAGCCTCCAGCTCATCCGCGACGCCGGCCGCTACGAGCGGGGCGATCTGGTCATCACCTGGGAGGCCGGCCAGAACTCCGCGCTCGACAGCCGCAGGATCGCGAAGGGCAGGGACGTCGGCAACGTGATCGTGCAGCGGACGGGCGGCGACGGCAGCCTGGAGGACGTGCCCTACGACATCGCCTTCGCCTTCGCCTTCCACGCCTTCCACCCGGAGGCGCTGATTCACACGACAGCCCAGTAGCCGGCGCCGCCGACAAGGTTGGCCGGGGCGGCTCTACCTGACCGCCCCGGCCGCATTTCTCACCGGGATTCACGGCCGGCACCATGCCTTGGCGCACGCTCGAACCGACTGCGCGCGCGCAAAAAACAAGCCGGGATTGAGCGGGATAAAGCGGGATTCGCCGGAACAGGTGGGATTCGCCGGGACAGGTGGGATTCGTCGGGATTCGCCGAGACAGGTGGGATTCGTCGGGATTCGGCGGGACAAGTGGGATTCGCTGGGATTCGCCGGGACAGGTGGGATTCGTCGGAATTGGGTGGGATAAGCGGGATTAAGTGGGATTCCATGGGACAAGTGGGATTCCAGTAGGGACTCTCTGGCCCGGAATGCCCCCCGCCTCATCGCCTCCATCCGCCGCAGTCCGTTCACTCCTCATGACGTAATGATGCCGCACCCGTCCTGCGCTCTGCACCGCACCATGGTTCGGGTTGGCCGCCCCGGCAGCACTCAGTGCGCGGAGAGGAATATCTTCAGCGCGGCCGTGAACCCCGGCGCCTGCTCGATATTCGAGAGGTGGGCGGCGTCGAGTTCGAGATACTGGGAGCCGCCGATCCTCTCGTGCATCCGGCGCATGCCGGCCGGCGGGGTGCCGGGGTCCTGCGAGCCCGCGATCAGCAGGACAGGATGGTCGAGCGAGCCCAGCCGGTCGAGATTCGCGAGCGTCTGGATAGCGCGCGCACAGCCCGTGTAGCCCGCCACCGAGGTCGTGCGGATCATCTGCCGCACGTCGTCGATCCGCGCGGCCCCGCTCGCCCGATAGCCTTCGGAGAACCAGCGCTCGATGGTCGCCTCGACCACCGCCTCCATGCCGCCGTCGGTGACCGCCGCCACGCGCTGGTCGAAGGCGGCGACGAACGCTTCGCCGCTGTGCGCCGAGGTGTTCGCCATGACCGTGGCGGTGACACGGTCGGCATGGCTCAGCAAGAGCGCCTGCGCCGTCATCCCGCCGATGGAGAGACCGACGAAGTGGCTCTTGCCGATGCCCAGGTGATCCCAGAGGCCGACGACATCACCGACCAGGTCGTCGAACGAGTAGGGCCCCTCCACCCGCTCCGACTTGCCGTGCCCGCGCTTGTCATACCGCAGAATATGGAACTCCTCGGCGAGCGCGGCCTCCTGCTCGTCCCACATGTGCAGGTTCGTGGCCAGCGAGTTGGAGAATGTCAGCCACGGCCCGCTCTCGTTTCCCGAAATCTCGTAATTGATTGAGACGCCTCGGATATCGGCAAGCATGCGCTCTCTCCCTGTCGGTCGGGCGCATGTCTTACCACGGTCATGGTGTGCGTGGCATCTCGGCAGCGCTTGACCGCCCCGGAGTTCGCTGCGAAAACCGCCCGGCGGCGCGGCAGGGTGCCGCCTGTCTCCGGAACATCATCATCGTCGGGGGAAGCCGTGGGGCGAGGGGACTACCTGTTCACCAGCGAATCGGTGTCGGAAGGGCACCCCGATAAGGTCTGCGACCGCATCTCCGACGCCGTGGTCGATGCGTACCTGGCGGTCGATTCCAACGCCCGCGTGGCCTGCGAGACCCTGGTCACGACCAACCGGATGGTGCTCGCCGGCGAGGTGAGGGGCCCCGACTCGATCACTGCCGAAGCCCTCGAGTCCATCGCGCGTACCTGCGTCCGCGAGATCGGCTACGAGCAGGAAGGCTTCCACTGGGCCAAGGCCGCCGTGGAGATCCACGTTCACGCCCAGTCCGCCGACATCGCCCGCGGCGTGGATCAGGCCGGCAACAAGGACCAGGGCGCCGGTGACCAGGGCATCATGTTCGGCTACGCCTGCCGCGAGACCGACGCGCTCATGCCGGCGCCGCTCCACTACGCCCACGCGATCCTGGCCGCGCTGGCCCACGCCCGGCACGCCGGCGATGCACCCGGCCTCGGGCCCGATTCCAAGAGCCAGGTCACGCTCCGCTATGAGGACGGCGCGCCGGTGGGCGCCACCTCCGTCGTCGTCTCGACCCAGCACGCCGCCGAGCTCTCGCAGGACGATGTGCGCGAGATCGTGCGTCCCTACGTCGTGGCCTCGCTGCCGGACGGCTGGATGTGCGAGGAGAAGTGGTTCTACGTCAATCCGACCGGCCGCTTCGT
>JAPPKP010000087.1 GCA_028819955.1 Rhodospirillaceae bacterium
GCCCTCAATCGACGCCTTCGGCGAGGTGGTGGCGCAGCGCGACGTGGAGCTGCGCGCGCTGGTGGCGGGGCCGGTGGTAGCGGTCGGCGAGAACTTCGTGAACGGCGGCACGGTGCGGGCTGGCGAGCTCCTGGTGGAGATAGACCCGTTCGAGTATCGCGCTGCGGTGACAGAAGCTGAGGCGGCACTGGCCGAGGCGCGGGCGCAGCTTGCCGAGACCAGGGCGGAGCTTGGGGCGGAGCAGGCGGGTCTCGCGGAGGATCGGACCCAGCTCGCACTGGCCGAGCGCGAGCTCGACCGCCGCGAGGCGCTTCTCGCCAAGGGGACGGCCTCGGAGAAGACGGTCGACGACGCCCTGGTTCGGCGGAGCGACCGGGCGCGGGCGCTGGCGGCGACGGAGCGTCGGATCGCGGGCCTGCGCGCGCGCATTGCGCGGCAGGACGCGGTGATCGCCCGGACCGGGGTGGCGCTGGAACGGGCCGAGCGAGACCTCGCGAACACGCGGCTGGTCGCGCCCTTCGACGGCTATCTCACGGGCGTTACGGCAGCGCTGGGCAAGCGTCTCGGGGTGAACGATCGCGTGGTGCGCCTGTTGGACCAGGCACGGCTGGATATCCGAATCCATCTGAGCGACGCCGACTATGGCAGGCTCGTCTCGTCTGCGGCGGGCCTGCGCGGGCGGCCCGTCGAGGTGACGTGGCGCGCAGGCGAGCGCAACTTCCCGTTCCGCGCGGTGGTCCAGCGTGCCGACGGAGAAGTGGATGCGGCAAGCGGTGGCGTCAGGGTCTACGCACGGATCGAGAATGAGGCATCCCGGGTCCCGTTGAGGCCGGGGGCCTTCGTCGAGGTTCGCATCCCGGATCGCGTGTACCGGGGGGCCACGAAGTTGCCGGAAACGGCGTTGGTGGGCGGCAACACGGTCTACGCGGTCGTCGGCGACCGTCTCGAGCCCCGGCCGGTGGCGCTGCTCGCGCGCGTCGGCAACGACGTGGTGGTGTCTGGCGGAATCGCGGACGGCGAGAGCGTCGCAACGACGCGCTTCCCCGAGATCGGACCCGGCGTCAAAGTCGAGGTGCGATGAGCCAGACCGGTCGCGGTCTGATCGCGCTGTTCACGCGCCACCGCACGGCCGCCAACCTCATCATGGTGCTGATGGTCCTGTTCGGCGCGCTCGGGCTCGCGCGCATGAACACTCAGTTCTTCCCCACCTTCGCCGTCGAATGGGTCTCGGTCAGCGTGACCTGGCCCGGCGCCAGCGCCGAGGACGTGGATACCAACATCGTCGCGGCAATCGAGCCGGAGGTCCGCTTCCTCGACGGGGTCAAGCGTGTCTTCTCGCAGTCCGTGGAGGGTATCGGCTCGATCATCGTGGAGTTCGAGCCGGGGTCCAATCTCGACACGGCGCTGGCCAATGTCGAGAATGCCGTGGATCGGGTCGAGACGCTGCCGGAGAATTCCGAGAGGCCGGTCGTCAACCGCCTCTACTTCTACGAAAGCATAGGCAATGTCGTCATCTCAGGCCCGTTCTCCGAGGCGGCGCTGCGTGCCCACGCCAAGGACATCCGGGAGCGTCTGCTTGCCGCCGGCGTCGACAAGGTCGACCTGTTCGGCAGCCGGCGCGAGGAGATCTGGGTCGAGGTCGGCGAGGGGCGCCTGCGCCAGCTCGACCTCACGCTCGGCGATATCGCGTCGCGGATCGGCACCAGCTCGACCGACCTGCCCTCCGGCATCGTCCCCGGCGGCACCAACAAGCAGATCCGAAGCCTGGGCCTCGCCAGATCGGCCGAGGAGATCGGGCAGGTCGAGATCATTGCGCGCGAGGACGGGGCCAAGGTCCACCTCCGCGATATCGCGACCATCAGCGAACGCTTCAACGAACGGGATGCGGTCGCGTTCAGGGCCGGCTACCCCGCCATCGAGATGCAGGTGCGTCGGGCGAGCACGTCCGACGCGCTGGAGCAGGCGGCCATACTCGATACCTTTCTCGAGGAGATCAGGCCGACGCTGCCGCCGACTCTGGTTGTCGAGCACTACGACGATGCGTCGCAGCTGATCGACGACCGCATCAACATGCTGCTCCGCAACGGCGTGAGCGGGCTGGCTCTGGTGGTGCTGGTGCTGTTCATCTTCCTGAGCACGCGGGTCGCCTTCTGGGTTACGGTCGGCATCCCCGTCTCGCTGCTCGCCACCCTCGGCGTGATGATGCTGACCGGCCAGACCATCAACATGGTGAGCCTGTTCGCGCTCATCATGGCCATCGGCATCATCGTGGACGACGCCATCGTGGTCGGCGAGCATGCCGTGACCCAGCGCGCCGCGGGCGCGGGCCCCGCCGACGCGGCGGAACTCGGCGCACGACGAATGCTGGCGCCGGTGATGGCGGCGACGCTGACCTCCATTGCAGCCTTCCTGCCGCTCTTCATGGTGTCGGGCCAGATCGGAGAGATCATCGGGGCCATCCCCCTGGTGATCGTGGCCGTTCTCGTCGCCAGCGTGATCGAGTGCTTCCTGGTATTGCCCGGCCATCTGCGTATCGGCCTGAGGGCCGATCCGCGCCGGGAAAACAGGTTCGCGCGATGGTTCAACCCACGCTTCGAGGCGTTCCGCGACGGGCCGTTCGCCCGCATCGTGCGGGGCTGCGTCTCCTGGCGATACCTCACGATTGCCGTCGCGATCGGCCTCCTGCTGCTGTTCATGGGGCTGATCGGGGGCGGACGGATCTCCTTCATCTTCTTCCCGTCGCCGGAAGCGGATTCCGTGAACGCCAACGTCACCTTCGTCGAGGGCACCAAGCGGGAGACCACGGCCGCCATGGTGGACGAGCTCGGGCGGGCGCTGGACGAGACCGAGCTCGCGCTGACCGGCGGCGCCGGTGGCCTCGTGGTGATGAGCCTCGGACAGGTCGGCAAGCCGGCGGTCCGTGCCAACAACTTCTTCCTCGGCACCGGCGACCACGTGGGCGCCATGCGCGTCGAGCTGCAGCCTTCCGATCGGCGCACCATACGCACGCAGACGCTGATCGAGGAATGGCGCAAGCGGGTGCGCCCCATGCCGGGGCTGGAGACCGTGACGATTCTGGAGCGCGCGGCCGGGCCGCCCGGTCGCGAGATCGACATTCGGATTGCGGGCGACGACGTGCAGACGCTCAAGGCGGCGGCAGGCGAGGTGCGCGGCTTGCTCGGCCGTTTTCCGGGCGTGAGCGACATCGAGGACAACACCCCCTACGGCAAGCAGGAGGCGATCCTTACTGTCAATGCGCGCGGCCGCGCCCTCGGCTTCACCACGCAGAGCGCAGCAGGCCAGGTGCGCGCCGCCTTCGAAGGCGTGATCGCGAGGCGCTTCGCACGGGGTGACGAAGAGGTCGCGATCCGGGTCCGCCTGCCGCACGACGCGCTCACCGAGGGCGATCTGCGACGCTTCTATCTGCGCAGTCCCGAAGGCGTCGAGGTGCCGCTCGCCGAGGTCGTCGACTTCGACGAGTCGACCGGGTTCGCGAGCATCCGCCGCGAGGACGGCCAGCGGACGATCGCCGTCACGGCGGAAATCGACGAATCGATCACCAACACCGACGAGGTCCTGGACGCGCTCCAGGCCGAGGGGCTGTCGGAGGTCGGGCAGAAGTACGGGGTCGGCGTCCTGCTGCGCGGCAAGGCCGAGGAGCAGGCGACGACCATGGGCGACATGATGACCGGCGCCCTGGTCGCCCTGATTGCGATCTATGTCATCCTGGCCTGGGTGTTCTCCAGCTACTCCCGGCCGCTCTTCGTCATGGCCGTGATTCCCTTCGGTGCGGTCGGTGCCGTCTTCGGCCATTTCGTCCTGGGCTACGACCTCACCGTGCTGAGCATGATGGCGCTGCTCGGGCTCAGCGGCATCGTGGTCAACGATTCGATCATCCTCGTGCGCGCGATCCAGGACCGTCTCGATGCCGGCGAGCCGCTGGCGGAGGCCCTGGTCGGCGGCGCGCGGGATCGCCTGCGTGCCGTCATCCTGACCTCGGTGACCACGATCTTCGGCCTCACGCCGCTGCTGTTCGAGACCAGCCTGCAGGCGCAGTTCCTGAAGCCCATGGCGGTCACCATCGTCTTCGGCCTGCTCGGCGTGACCCTGATCGTGCTGATCCTGGTGCCGTGCCTGCTCGCGATCCAGGGCGATATCGCGGCCCTCTTCGGACGTACCCCGGCCGGGGGCGAGGAGGCCGTCGAGGACGATCCGTCACCGGCTCTCAGGCTTCGCGAAAGCGACGGTTGATCGCGGCTCACGCAACCGCTGCACAGCGGCCCAGTGTCCTGTTTCTGCAGTTCGCATGATCTTGGGTTGACCGTGCAGTCTCCCCGACTCTCCACTTCTTCTCGTCATGCCCGGACTTGATCCGGGCATCCATATTGACGACGTGCGGCAGAGAGACGTGGATGGCCGGATCAAGTCCGATGGGGTGGACGCCCCCTCCCGGCGGCATCGCAATGTGCCAAGGTTGTGCTTGAAGCCCACGACCTGAGGGAGGAGGCATCCATGGACGAGGTTAGCATCATCGGGATCGATCTGGCGAAGCGCAGCTTTCAGCTGCATGGGGCGCGGGCGGACGGCTCGGTCGCGTTCCGCAAGACGCTGAGCCGGGGGAAGCTGCTGGCCTTTCTCGCCTCCGTGCCGCCCTGCGTGGTGGCGATGGAGGCGTGCGCGAGCGCGCATTACTGGGGCCGGGAGATCATGAAGCTCGGCCACGAGGTG
>JAPPKP010000187.1 GCA_028819955.1 Rhodospirillaceae bacterium
GTGGTGGGCCGGGCCAACCGCTACGTCGACGAGCAGGCGCCCTGGGTGCTGCGCAGGGAGGACCCGGCGCGCATGGCGACGGTGCTCTACGTGGTGATCGAGACCCTGCGCCATCTCGCGGTGCTGACGCAAGCGTTCATGCCGGCCTCCAGCGGGCGGATGCTCGACCAGCTTGGGGTGGCGGCGGAGGCGCGGGAGCTCGCGGCGCTCGGCGCGGACGGGCGGCTTGCGCCCGGCACGCCGCTGCCGAAGCCTGAGCCGGTTTTCCCGCGATTCGTGGAGGATAGCCCGGACTCCTGAGGTCAGACGTGAGCGTGCGGATGCTGGTCGACAGCCACTGCCATCTCGACTTTCCGGATTTTGGGGACGACATCGAGGGCGTGCTCGCCCGCGCCGCCGACGCCGGCGTCGGCACCCTGCAGACCATCTGCACGCGGGTGACGCAGTTCGATGCCGTGCGGGGGCTGGCCGAGGCGCACGCGCCGATCTGGTGCTCGGTCGGGATCCATCCGCACCACGTGGCCGAGGAGCCGGCGGTGACGGCGGACCACCTGGTGCGCATGGCGGACTACCCCAAGGTCATCGGCATCGGCGAGACCGGCCTGGATTTTCACTACGACAACAGCCCGAGGCCGCAGCAGGAGGCGAGTTTCCGCCAGCATATCGCGGCGGCGCGGGAGACCGGGCTGCCGTTGATCGTGCACACGCGCTCGGCGGACGAGGATACCTGCCGAATCCTGCGCGAGGAGGCGGGGAAGGGGGCCTTCCCCGGCGTGATCCACTGCTTCAGCGCGGGCCGCGCGGTGGCGGAGACGGCTCTGGACGTGGGGTTTCACGTTTCGTTCTCGGGCATCCTGACCTTCAAGAATGCCGAGGAAGTGCGCGCCGTCGCCCGCGACGTGCCGGTAGAGCGCCTGCTGGTGGAGACCGACGCGCCCTATCTCGCGCCGGTGCCCCATCGCGGCCGGCGCAACGAGCCCGCGCACGTGGTGCATACCGCCGCCCGGCTCGCCGAGATCAAGGGGCTGGACGAGGCGGAACTGGCCCGCGCGACGACCGATAATTTCTTCAGACTGTTCTCCAAAGCAGCGCCTCAACACGCTGAACAGGCATGAAAGTTACGGTTCTCGGCTGCGGCACATCGAGCGGGGTCCCGGTGATCGGCTGCGACTGTGCGGTGTGCCGCTCGACCGACCCGCGCAACCGCCGGCGCCGGGTCTCGGTGCTGGTCGAGTCGGAGGATACGCGGCTGCTGATAGACACGCCGCCGGATTTGCACGCGCAGCTGGTCGATGCGGAGGTCGCGCACCTGGATGCGGTGCTCTACACCCACGGCCATGCCGACCACGTGCACGGGATCGACGACCTGCGCTCGATCAACTTCCATACGGGGCGGGCGCTCGACGCCTACGGCTCGGCCGCCACGCTGGCAGCGATTCAGGGGCGCTTCGCCTACGCTTTCGAGCCCATGGGGACGCGCGGATGGGCCAAGCCCAGCCTCAACCCGGTCCCGGTCGAGGGCGCGTTCGAGGCTGGCGGCGTCGCGGTGACGCCGTTCCCGCAGGAGCACGGGCGCAGCATCACCACCGGCTACCGGATCGGTCCCATGGCGTATTCGACCGACGTGAAGGTGCTGCCGGAGGAGGCCTTCGCCGCGTTGGACGGCGTCAAGCTCTGGGTCGTCGACTGTCTGGGCTACCGCGAGCATCCCACGCACGCGCATCTCGACATCACGCTGGAGTGGATCGCGCGGGTGCGGCCGGCGCTTGCGGTGCTGACGCACATGTCGCACCAGTTCGACTACGAGACCCTGCACGCGGCATTGCCGGCCGGCGTGGTGCCGGGCCACGACGGGCTGGTGGTCGACACGGATGCGCTGTGATGCGTCTCGTAAGCCATTGC
Organism: Rhodospirillaceae bacterium; assembly: GCA_028819955.1. The sequence continues at coordinate 1,903 of JAPPKP010000187.1, forward strand.
AACGCCACACATTTTGGAAACCGCTCAATATTTTCCATAATATATCTTATGCGAATTATCTTTCTAGGCAGCCGGGCGGACCGGGCGGATCATCGGGCCGCGTGCGCGGGTCCGCCGGGCTCCGGGCACGATCCTTCCTTGCCGCCCGCGCGCGAAATGGGAACGGCACGATGAGCGATGCACCGCCGCCGCGTCACGAGGACAACGACGACGCGCCGGGTGCACCGGCCGCCGCCGGCATCGATCGCTTGCTCGACGTGATGGCGCGGCTGCGCGACCCGACCGCTGGCTGCCCGTGGGATCTCGAGCAGAGTTTCGCGACCATCGCGCCCTACACCATCGAGGAAGCCTACGAGGTCGCCGAGGCGATCAGGCAGGACGACCGGGCGGCGCTCCGCGACGAGCTCGGCGATCTGCTGCTGCAGGTCGTCTTCCACGCTCAGATGGCGTGGGAGGACGGCAGCTTCGACTTCGACGAGGTCGCGCGCGGCATCGCGGACAAGATGATCCGCCGCCACCCCAACGTCTTCGGCGACGACGACTCCGAGGCGCGGCACTCGGCGCCGGCGCAGATGCGCTCCTGGGAGGCCCAAAAAGCCGCCGAGCGCGAGGCCAGGGCGCACGCCGAAGGGCGCCGGCCCAGCGTGCTCGACGGGGTGGCGCTGGCCCTCCCTGCCCTGCTGCGCGCCGAGAAGTTGCAGAAGCGCGCGGCCCGCGTCGGCTTCGATTGGCCGGGGCCCAAGCCGGTCTTCGACAAGGTGCTCGAAGAGGTGGCCGAGCTGCGCGATGCCTCGGGTGCGCCGGCGGCGAGCGATGAGGCGGCGGTTGCCGAGGAGGTCGGCGACCTGCTGTTCGCCTGCGTCAACCTCGCCCGCCACGTGGGCGTGGACCCCGAGGCCGCGCTCCGCGCCGCCAACGCCAAGTTCACCGCGCGCTTCCACCGCATCGAGGCGGCGCTGGCGGAGTCGGGCCAGAGCGCCCGGGACGCCGGCCTCCCCGAGCTGGACCGTCTGTGGGAAGAGGCGAAACGCGCCGAGCGCGGGCCGGCGGCGTCTGGGGCGGCTGCGACCGAATCATCGCAGGGCGAATAGGACGGTTTCGCCCCCAATATTCTCTGCGCTCCCGTGGTGGAGAAGCAGACCAGGCAGCGCACCTACGTCCGCCTGAAGAGCTATGTGGGGGTATCAGAAGCAGTCGTCGTTCTCTCGCTCTGCCACTATACCGCAATCCACCAATTGCATCCCGAAGTAATTCACATCATGAATCTTGCCTTCGGCAGCAACGCGCTTGCCTCTGTCCATGGTTTCCAACAACGGCCCCCACTTATCACGCTTGAACAAAAGAAACACGTCGGGACTGAATTTATTCTTCCCGACAGTAACACGAAAAAAACAGTCATCCGCACTGATGTCCTTAACTGTACTTTGCACTGGAATCCACTTTCCAATGTGGGGTTCAACATGCCGTTGAATGCCAAGGCTGGTTAAGTCTCCTATTGGGGCGAGAATTTCGCCGACCGTGCTTGCAGTGTAAACTTTGGGCTCTTCCGGGCGGGCATCATTCGTACTTTCTCCTGTACTTCCATGCCCCGACAAAAAAGGCCAAAAGGGCACTCGTTCGCAATACTCACGAATACGCTGTCTTTGGAGGTAAGTAAAACCCGCGAGACCAACGATCACGAGAAAATATCTGGCTATATCATGATCTATCACCGCGAGCCACCGCGACCACGTTAGCAGGTCTTCTGGGACGCCAGCCAGCCCGATCAATGTGAGCAATACACTGACGACCGCAATGATTGCGATTTTCGTCTTCCGCACGGATACATCATGCCAATGCAGCCTCGTGTGTCAACTTTTTATTCGTGTAATTTTATATCTATCGTCATTGATGGTAATGTAATCATCCGCAGCTACCTTGTCTTGGAATTGGCGCGTTACTCCCGACACCGTGATTTTGTGGCCGTACGTTGGGAAGTCGAATGCGTACCCCGCCTAGCTAACATGGGTTGACTGGGAGACAGTTGACGAAGCGTATCCCGCCGCAATCAACGTCAAGAGGTAAAGAATCCTTCTCATGTCATAAGCTCCCATTCTGGTGCGGCGGTTTGGCGCAGGTGTCGACAGTTGCAACGGTCACAAGTTTAGTGAAAGCGATGCCCGTTTGCCTAGGCGCGGGGAACTGGGCGGTGAGATTACCCACCCGGTGACCCCGGACCATGGTGCGGTGCACGGGGTGCGGCGGGCGCGGCAGGATCGCGGCATGAAGCGCAAGAGAAACAGGCGGCGGGGCGCGACGAGGCGGCGGGGCGCCACTCCAGAGACGGGTGGGTGCTCGGCGGGCAAGCCGTCGCAGATCGCGGTCTGGGGTGCCGGTGCCGTAGAGATCGAGGACGGCGGCACCGTCGATGCGATCGCGGCTGGCATCCGCGCCACCGAATTTCAGCGCGCGTCTCCGCGCGACGACGGCGAGAGTTCGGATTCTGCCGATGACGACGGCGAAAGTTCGGGTTCCGGTGGCGACGGCGACGCTTCGGGTGCCGCCGGCGACAGCCAGAGTTCGAGTGCCGGCGACGATCTCTTCACCGCGCGCATTCGCGGCCTGATCGACATGCATCGCGAGGCGCGGGCCCTCACAGCGGCGTGGGCGGAGAGCCGGGAGCCCGGCGCCGGGGAACGCAGCGCGCGCTTCGCCATCGAGGGCGTACGCTCGATGGTGCAGCACAAGATGGCCGAGCTCAGCGGGCGCACGGAGCCGGCTT
>JAPPKP010000378.1:0-11120 GCA_028819955.1 Rhodospirillaceae bacterium
AGGACGCCGCGCGGGAAGGTGTTGAGGTTCTCGATGCCGTCGGCGGTGATGCGGCAGATGTCGTGGTGACGGAAGCCGCCGAGACCGTCCACGTTCACCATCGGCTCCACGGTCACGACCATATTCTCTTCGAGCACCGTGTCGTTGTATTGGCGAAGCTCGCCGCCTTCCTCGCGCCCGTACCAGATGCACATAATGCCGACCGAGTGGCCAGTGCCGAAGGAGCGCCCCTCCAGGAGGCCCGCTTCGCGGTAGATCGGGTTGACCACCTTGTCGACGTCGGAGCACTTGATACCGGCGCGGAGCGTCCGCAGCCCCGCATGATGCGCCTCGACGTTGGTCTTGAAGACCGCGAGCGCGTCGTCGGGGATATGCCCCCAATAGAGGCTTCGCTCGAGAACGTGATAGTAGCCGCCGATGATCGCGTACGGATTCACGCTGATCATCTCGCCCTTCTGCACGACCCGATGCGCGTTCATGATGTGGCCGACGCGGCTGCGATAGGGGCCGGTCTGGACCCAGCACATGTTGACGTTGTCGACCTCGATGTCGGGGAAGCGCCAGCGGAGCTCGTCCTCGATCGCGGAGTTGGCCGCCCGCGCCATCTCGACCTCGGTGACGCCTGGCTTCAGAGCCTCCAGCGCGGCGTAGCCGCCAACCTCGCAGGTCTTGACGCCCTGCCGGATGAGTTCGATCTCCTCCTCCGACTTGACCAGACGCTGGCGCATGGTGTCGTAGGCCACGTCGGCGAACTCGAAGCCGCCGAGCGCGCTGTCGATCATCGCCTTGAAGGCGACCGACACCGAGTCTTCCTCGTAGCCGAGGCGGCCGCTCGCGATCCCGTTGTCGCTCAGCACCTCGCCGAAGAGCCGCACATTGTTTTCGAGCGGACTCATCTCCCAGTCATGGAAGAGGCGGATGTCCTCGTAGTAGCAGCAGTGCCGAGGCCGGACATCCTCGATGAGGGAGACGATCAGCGCGGGCTCGCCATTCCTCGGGATCACCGCAGAGTGCAGCCGGCCGAAGGGCGGGCAGAAGAACCCGGTGTAGTACAGAACGTTATGAAGGCTGGTCAGGATCACGGCATCGAGCGAGCGCTCGTCCATCAGCGCGTGCAGATTGCGCAGGCGGCGTTGCATCTCGCCGACGCTCCAAACCTTCTGCGTGGTGATCCTCTCCACGTCGGTCACGGCGCCCCCCTCCACATCGCTGTCATTCCCGGCAATGAATCCCGTCAGATTACGAGGTGGCAACAACCACCAATAGCACCGAGCGATTGATTGTCCGCATTAATAGTCGATATAGTTCCATGAGCGCCTCTCATGATGCATGAATGGAACGCATCCTCCCGATCGACCTGCTAAGAACGCTGCTCGTTCTGGCGCGGACGCAGAGCTTCTCACGGACGGGGGAAGAGATCGGCCGCTCGCAGTCGGCGGTGAGCCTGCAGATGCGACGCCTGCAGCAGATCGTCGGCGGGCCTATCCTCGCCAACTCCGGCAAGTCCTTCGGGCTGACGCCGCAGGGCGAGATTGTCCTGGAATACGCCAAGCAGATCGTGGCGTTGAACGACGAGTGCGTCGGCCGCCTGGACGGCGGCATCCTGACCGGGACGATCCGCGTCGGCATCCCGAGCGATTTCGCGCTCTCGTTCCTGCCTCAACTGCTCGGCCGCTTCTCCGAAACCCACCCGGATGTCGCGCTCGACGTGACCTGCGAGCTCAGCCGCGACCTGATCGGCGGGCTCGCCCGGAACGCGTTCGACGTCGTGCTGGCTGTGCACGACGACAGATCGACAGCCGATCTGACGGATCAATGGCGCGAGCCGATGGCCTGGGTCGGCAGCCAGGCCCACGATCTCCGCGCGCGGCGCCCGCTCCCGCTGGTCCTTTTCCCGGACGGCTGCCAGTACCGGCTGCGCGTGCTCAGCGCTCTACGGCGCCAGGACATCCCTTACAGGATCGTCTATTCCAGCTCCAACCTGGCCGGCAACCAGGCGGCGATCGAGAGCGGCCTCGGTCTCACGGCGATTTCGCAGAGCACTGTGCCGCCTACACTCCGCCCGCTGCCGCCGTGTCCAGAGCTGCCCGCCCTCGACGACTTCGATATCGGCCTCTTCTGGAAACCCGTCGGGGCGACCGGCGCCATTCGCGCGCTGACCGCCGCCCTGGTCGAGGTGCTGGACCGCAGGCTCACCCGGACGAAACTGCACCGAGGCAAGGCGCCGGCGCATGGCTCAGGCGCGTCGCGCTAGGCGGGCCGGCCGGCCGAGCGCCGATGCGGTGCTGCTCGAAGGCAGCTACAGCTTCGAGCAGAAGATCACGGTCGAGTGGGAGACGCCGCTTGCGCCGGACGAGCTCGACGCGCTGCTTGCGCCGATCCTCGCCGAGCCCCGCTCCTTCGCCGAGATCCGGGCCTATGTCTCGGGCGCGCTCAAGGAGCGCGATCCGACGCTCCCGCCCGGCAAGATCAGCAAGTACCTGGTGTCCAGCCGCTCGCTCCGGGAGGCGCTGGACGCTCTGATTGCGGCCGAGCGAATCAGCGTCGCCCAAGAAAGTGGCGCAGGCGCCCGAATGTGGTCGAGGAGGCAGCCCTGACCTTCGCCGGTTGGAGGAATGCCGGCGATGGAAGTACCCTTCCGCGACAGCAGGTCGAAAGGGGGCGGCCATGACGAGCCAGGTCTTTCCCAGGGAGGAATACGAGGCGCGCTGGGCCAAGGTGCACGGCGAGATGGCGCGGCGCGGCTACGAGACTGCCGTCATCTGGTCGCGGGGCGCGAGCTCCTACGACCGCTGCGCCAACCTGCTCTGGCTGGTGAACCACTATTCGGGGCACCCCGGCCAGACGCCAGACAACAACCTGTGGCAGGGGCGCGGCCACAATGCCGTGATCATGCGTGCCGGCCGGGAGCCGGAGCTGCACAACGACGAGCTTCTGGAGCCGGCGGACTGGCTCGCGACCGACAACTGGCACTGGCACCAGAACCCGATCAAAGGCACCGCCGACGCGCTCAACGCTCAGGGGATCGCCGGCCCGGTCGCCATCGTCGGCACGGACTTTCTGCCCTGCAAGTACATGGACTGGCTGCGCGAATGGTGCCCGCGCATCGACTGGCGGCCGGAGGACGACCTCGTCAAGTCGGTGCAGCACGTCAAGAGCCCGCGGGAGCTCGATGTCTTTCGCGAGGCAGGCGATATCGCAAGCCGCGCGCTGACGCTCATCATGGAGGGGCTGGTCTCGGGCCAGACCGAAGCCGAGGCCGCAGCCGCCGGCGCCGCCGAGGTGGTGCGACGGGGCGGCATTCCCGCGATCATCCGCCTCTCCCACGGCACGGGCGACGAGATGAACAATTTCAGCCGCTATCCGCTGAGCGGCGCCGATCCCGATTCCGCGCCCGTGGACGGAGATTTCGTGCGTGCCTGGATCATGGGGCCCATGCGGCACGGCTACTTCCTGGACCCGGGGCGGACGGCGGTGTGCGGGCGACGGCCGAGCAACACCCAGCGCGAGCTGATGGAAGCCTGCATGGGCATCGTCGACGGGGTGATGGCGAAGATTCGCCCCGGCGTCTCGCCCCACGAGCTCGCGCGCGAGGGCGACCGACTCACCAGGGAGGCCGGCGGCGGCGACACGGTCGATCAGGCCGGCCTGCAATGGCCGCTCTACGGCCACCTCTGCGACATGATGTTCGAGAACCCGATGTACGGGCTTTCGACCTGCGACGAGGACCAGCTCATCCAGGAGAACATGGTGTGTAGCTCCGAGGCGTTCCTCGCCTGGGAGGGGGTCGGCGCGGTGGGCTTCGAGCAGAACCTGATCGTCCACGAGGACGGCGTCGAGGTCATCACCACCACGCCGGTCTACTGGGAATAACGGCGCGGCCCCAACAATCATAGTGACGGCGGAGGAGACATGACGGACGCGGCTCCGGGCCCCGAGTGGGACCTTCTTATCCACGACGCGGTGCGCCTCGACGATGCGGCGCCGGTCTCCATCGGCATCCGCGACGGCCGCATCGAGGCGGTCGCGCCCACGCTCGATGGCCACGCGGCTGAGCGCATCGACGCGTGCGGCGGACTGGTCACGCCCTCCTTCGTCGATCCCCACTTCCACATCGACAAAGTGCTGAGCCGCGACCTGCTCGGTGCGCGCGGCCCGCAGGAAGCCTTCGACCGCGCCCGCGAGGCCAAGATCCATTTCACCGTCGCCGACGTGGAGGAGCGCGCCAGCACCGCCCTCAGACTCGCCGCGGCCCACGGCATCGGCCGCCTGCACGCCCAGATCGACGTGGACTTCGCCACCAGGCTGGTCTCTTTCGAAGGCGTGATGCGCGCGCGCGATCGTTTCGCCGGCATCGTCGACGTCACCCTCGTGGCCTTCCCCCAGGAAGGGATCGTCGCGGACCCGGAGGCGCCGGCGCTGCTGCGCGAAGCGCTCGACATGGGCGCTGCGGCGGTCGGTGGCCTGCCGGAGGTCGAGGCCTCGGTCGAGGACCAGCGCACTCATGTCGAGACCGTGCTCGAACTCGCCGCCGAGTTCGGCGTGGGCGTGGAGATGCACGCCGACTACATGGACCGGGCCGAGCTCAAGACGCTGGAGATGCTGGCCGAGGCCACCATCGCCCACGGCCTGCAGGGCCGGGTCGTCGCCAGCCACTGCAACGCGCTCGCGGTCTACCCTGACGAGGAGGCGACGCGGGTGATCGACAAGGTGCTGGACGCTGACATGTCGGTCGCCGTGCTGCCCATCGCCAACCTCCAGATGCTGGGCGGCGAGGGCCGGACGCCCCGGAACCGGGGCTCGTCGCGGGTGAAGGAGATGCTCGACGCTGGCATCAACGTCGCTGCCGGCGCCGACAACATGTACGACATCTGGTACCGCTTCAACCGGATGGACCCGGTGGAGCTCGCCTACATGACCGTGCACAGCGCCGGCATGAGGACCGATGAGGAGGTCCGCGAGGGCTTCGAGATGGTAACCACGCGGGCGGCAAGGATCATCGGCGCGCCCGTACCCGAGGTCGCCGCAGGCTCTCCCGCCGACCTGGTGGTCTTCGAGGCGACGAACCTGGTCGATGTCCTGCGGCGCCTTCCCGGCCGCCGCATCCACATCAAGGCGGGCCGGCCGGTCGGCGGGATCGAAGGCTCGTCCTGGTCCGCCGCCTGAACCGTCGCCTCAACGAGAGTGGCAATTGTCAGGTGATTACCCTATCTGTACATCTATCTGTACGGCCATTACTCCGTTCTCTCACAATGCATTAATATGCTTCGAAGCTCATCGCCAGCAGCTTCGATGTCGCCAAAGATACCCTGCTTTACCTTTTGAACATCCCCGTTTTCCAACGCATCGACAATTTGTTTATGCCATAGATTACTATTGGACAGGTAGTCTGATCCTTGGAACAGTCTGTTGAAAAATGGGGCGACTTGTACCCAAAGATCTCGGATTATGTCCAATAGCAACGCTGAATTGGACCTTTCGTAAATGAAAAAGTGAAATTTCTCGTTTTGTATTGTGTAGTCGGCCATGTTCAACTTGTCGATGGACCGATCCATTTGTTCGACCAATGACTCGAGCGCTTTCACATCTTGTCTTGTAATGTTCGGGCAGGCAAGCTCGGCTGCCATGGGCTCAAGAGCGCAGCGAATTCGGCGAACCTCTTCGAATCGTCCTGTCGAAAGAACCGGCACCATAAACGACTTGTTTGGCTGCAGTTCCAGAGCGTTCTCAGCCACGAGCCGTTGCAGCGCCTCGCGTACCGGAGTCGCCGAGATACCGTATTCATCCGCGAGACTCCTGATGCGGAGGATTTCTCCCGGCTCGAAGCGGGCGGAGATCAGGCCAGATCGGACCTTTTCGTAGGCCTTTTCAGCGAGTGTGGTGTGTTCGATTCTCTCTTCCATACGGAGTGCTCCTGAACCCACTGTCGCCAATAGTGATATCCCGCTCCGGTTGTCAGGTCCGTGGGCGACTAATCACAGGTTTAGTACGGTTCCCAATGCTTGCGCGCCTCCGTCATATGGCTAACGGTAATCCCTACAAATGAATAGTGTACAACGAGCAGGCTCTTCTGGGGCTCGCCGACTACAAAGCGATTGGACGTCGCATGGATCAGGTAGACGCATCGTCATGTCATCGAGGCCATTCTGGACGGCGTTGCCCAAGCTGTGCCCTCTCTGTACCTCGCCATGGAAACCCCCGAACGACAACTTTGGCGTCTGTGTCTGCGCCAGTCACGCTCGCCCCAGAGTGCGCGCAGACGCCGGGCCCAAGGCAGATCCGGATGGTCATCGTCGACCGCCACCGCCCGGATGGGGCGTCCCTCCCACCGTGAGCCCCTCCAAGCTCTTTCTACAGTCCGGGGCGACATGTGCAAATTCGCACTTGTTCACGTGGTACAGAAAATATATCATATATCGTATTATGGGATACGGGCGACGGGCAGGAGGCGATTCGATCCGATAACCCGAGGAGGCGGGTTGATGCAGAGGAAGTGCTGAGTGATAGTGATAGTGTTTGTCGCGATCGGGATCGGCTGCGGCAGCCGGGCTGTTGGAATAGAAGGCCCGGCGAACGGGTGGCGGTGCGCGGCAGAGGGGCACAATGCGGCGATGGGAGGCACGATGAGCGATATCGCCGTCGATCTGATCAATGTCACCAAGCGATTCGGCAGGGACATTCTCGCCGTCGACGAGATGACGCTCCACATCGCTCAAGGCGAGTACATTTCCTTCATCGGCCCGTCGGGCTGCGGCAAGACCACCACGCTGCGCATGATCTCCGGCTTCGAGGAGCCGACGGAAGGCCAGATCCTGATCGCGGGCCGCGACTGCACCCACCTGGAGCCACACGAGCGCAACACCGCCATGGTGTTCCAGCACTTCGCGCTGTTCCCGCACATGTCGGTGGCGCAGAACGTCGAGTTCGGGTTGCGCATGCGCAATGTCTCGTCGGGGGAGCGCACCCAGCGGGCGCTGGAGATGCTGCGCGCCGTCGATATCGACGACCTGGCCGACCGGGCGATCCAGCAGCTCTCCGGCGGTCAGCAGCAGCGGGTAGGCTTGGCACGCGCGCTGGTAACGCGGCCTGACGTGCTCCTGCTCGACGAGCCGCTGGGCTCGCTCGACGCGAACCTGCGCTTGCGGATGCAGCGCGAGTTGCGCCGCCTCAACACCGACTTCGGCGTCGCCTTCGTGCACGTCACCCACACCCAGACCGAGGCCTTCGCGGTCTCCGACCGTGTGGTGATCATGAACCTGGGGCGGATCGAGCAGATCGGCCCGCCCGAGGACGTGACCCACCGCCCGAAGAACCTGTTCGTCGCTCAGTTCGTGGGTAAGAACAACATCCTGGCGGGCGAGATCACCGGCGTGGAGAACGGCGTCGCCACCGTCACCGGGCCGGCTGGCACCTTCCGCGCGCGGATCGCGGACGACGCGCCGGCGCGCAAGGACTGCCACGTGGTGGTCCGCGCGAGCCTGACCAACCTGTTGCTCAACGGCGAGACGCCGGAGAACACGGTCGAGGGCGAGGTGTCGTTCTCCATCTTCGAGACCTCGCAGATCGAGTTCAACGTCGACCTGCCGAGCGGCGATTCGATCCGCGTGGACGAGCACGAGCCGCCGCCGGCGATCACTGCGCTCGGCCACGGCGACAAGGTCAGGGTGGGCTGGAACACCGACGATGCGCTGGTGGTGTTCGAGTGAGCGCGCGGACCACACCGGAACCGGGGCGTATCCAGCCATGACCGGCGGGGCGAAGGCCAGGTGACGGACGTAGCCCAAACGCCGGTCCCGGCCCTTGCGTCTGGGATGACGCTCACTAAGAAGCGCGCGCGCCAGGCGCTGATGCTGGTCGCGGCGCCCACCATCCTGATGGCGCTCTTCTGCGGCATCCCGCTGGTCTCGGTGGTGGTCTTCAGCTTCTACAAGCCCTGGGCCTACGGCATGAAGCCGGGCTTCGTGCTCGACAACTACATCGAGTTCTTCACCACCGCGACTTACCTGCAGACGCTTGGCTTCACATTCCTCATCGCCATCATCGTGCTGCCGCTGATGGTGCTGCTCTGCTATCCGGTGGCCTACTACGTCTGCTTCTTCGTGAAGAGCGAGCGGCTCAAGCTCTACATCCTGCTGCTCTGCATCGTGCCGTTCTGGACCAGCGCGCTGATCCGCATGGTGGCGTGGCTGCCGCTGCTCGGTCGCAAGGGCTTGATCAACCAGATCCTCATGGGGATCGGCATCATCGACGAGCCAGCGGAGATTCTGCTCTACAGCGAACCCTCCATGGTGTTCTCCATGGCGATCATCTGGTCGGTGTTCATGATCGGGCCGATCTACTTCTCCATGGCCAAGATCGACCGCCAGGTGATCGAGGCGGCGCGCGATCTCGGCGCGTCGGCCTGGACCACCTTCTGGAGGATCATCGTGCCGCTGACCAAGCCGGGATTGGCCACGGGTATCCTCTTCGTCTTCGTCGTGATGATGGGCGAGTTCGCGATCCAGAAGTTCATCGGCGGCGGCAAGACGACGATGCTGGCGAACGTGCTGATCCAGCAGCAGGGCCTGCTGCAGTGGCCCGCGGCGTCCGCCGTGGCGGTGGTCATGGTGCTGGTCTCGATCCCGGTGATCGTGCTGATCTTCCAGTTCGTCAACCTGCGACGGGAGCTCTGAGCGGTGCCGGAACCAACGAGCTACCACGTCGCCAAGTTCGGCTGGGTCAAGATCGTCCTCGCGATCTACGTGGTGCTGTTCGTGCTGATGCTTTACGGGCCCTTCATCGTCATGGCGATCCTCTCCTTCCAGGGCGAGGACGGCGGGCCGACCTTCCCCATGCAGGGGACGAGCATCTTCTGGTACGAGCGGCTCTTCAATCCCTCAGGCACGGCGCGGGACATCGGCGAATACGTCGGCGACTTCGGCAACGCCGGCCTGCGCTCGCTGGTGCTGGCGCTCCTCGTCATGTGCATCTCGACCGTGCTTGCCACCATGGCGGCGCAGGCGATGCGCGCGCGCTTCCTGGGTGCCGGGCCGATTTTCTATCTCTATCTCATCGGCATTATGATCCCGGGCGTCACCGTGGGCCTGGGCCACGCGCTGTTCTGGCAGGGCATTGGCATCGACAAGCACTGGCTGGGCACCACGCTGCCGGTCCACATCCTCTGGACCTTCCCCTTCTGCTTCATCGTGATGCTGACGGTGTTCAACCGCTTCGACCGCTCGACGGAGGAGGCGGCGATGTGCCTCGGCGCCAACAGTTGGCGCACCTTCTGGCACATCACGCTGCCGATCATGAAGCCGGGGATCATGGCGTCGGCGCTCTTCGGCTTCACGCTCTCGTTCGACGAATTCGCCCGCACCGTGCTGGTGGCCGGATCGCAGAACACGCTGCCCTTGGACGTGCTGGGCGCGACCACGATCCGCATTACGCCGCGCATCTTCGCCGTGGGCGTCATCATCACCCTGATCTCGTTCGCGGTAATCGGTATCTTCGGCTACCTGATGACCGCGAGCCGTTACCGGCCCCGCTTCACGGGGCAGGAGGAGCACCAGGTTTAGACAGGCCGGCCGGTCTCTTGTGGGCCGGCCGCGATTGGGAAACTGAGACTTCACAGGGAGGAGAGCATGGACAGCAAGCATCTTGAGAAGAAGTACGAGCGTCTGTCGGACCGGATGGATCTCCATACCGCGATGGCCGCCGAGGAGAAGGCGATCAAGCGCTTCCGCGACGCCGAGGCGGACGAGACGGAGGGCGGAGGCATCGACCGCCGCACCTTCCTCGCCGCGGCTGGCGTGACGGCCGCCGCGGCCGGCACCATGCTCGGCACAGGGACTGCAAAGGCGGGCTTGGCGGAGCGCGTGGCCGGCATCACCCAGGACGATCCGATGCAGACCATCGGCCTCGGTGTCTCGGTGCAGGAACGCTTCTTCAACAGGTTCAAGGAGGATACCGGCCTCGACGTGACCGGGACCGTGGCCGGCTTGAGCGAGATGATCACCAAGTTCATTACCGGCGGCAACAAGACCTACTCGATGGTCGAGACCAACGCCTACCGCCAGCCCGCGCTGCGGGAGGCCGAGGTGATCGTGCCGATCCCGGCCGAGAAGATCACCAATTGGGAGTTCGCCGATTCGCTCTACACCCAGCCCGGCCATATCGGCGCCGACGAGGTGACCGGCTGGCCGTCCAACATCGTCTACTGGGACGAGAACAAGGATTCGTTCTACGGCGTGCCGCAGTTCTACAACATGGACGCGCTCGGCGTGCTGCCGCACAAGTTCGCCCCCACTCAGCCGGACTTCGCGATCCCCGACTCGCTCGGGCTGCTCTACACCGGCAAGTGGCGGGACGTGGATGCGGTCGGCAAGACCTCGATCCAGAACGACGAGCTGATGGGGCCGCCGCGTGCCTACAGCTTCCTCTGGAAGAACGGGATCATGGACCCGCCCAAGGTCGGCAACTCCGACATGGAGCCCGACGAGGTGGCAGGCGTGGTGGACTACCTCATCGCCGCCAAGAACGACGGCGTGTTCCGCCTCATCTGGAACAACTACGGCGAGGCCGTGAACCTGCTCGCCTCCGAGGAGGTGTGGGGCATGGACTGCTGGAACCCGGTGGTCGAGGACGTGAAGAAGCGCGGCATCCCGTGCTGGTACGTCGACGTCTTCGAAGGCACCGCCGCCTGGGTCCACACCATGTGCCTCTCCAGCGAGGCGCCGGAGCCCGAGGTCGCCATGGCCTATATGGACTGGTGCCTCGACGGCTGGTGGGGCTCGGCGGTGGCGCCGCAGGGCTACTACTCGCCCTGCCCCGACCCGGTGCTCAACTTCCTGACCGTGGACGACTACCGCCGCTGGTATATGGGCAAGGACCGCGATACCGGCCCGAAGACGCGGCGCCAGTCGAACATCGCGTTCTGGATGGTGTGGCCCACGCATGTGACCAGCTACATCAAGGAGTGGAACCGCTTCAGCGCGGCCTGATCCGCTTCCATTCGACTAGGCGCGGGGGGGGGGGGGGGCCACCACCCCCCCCCCCCCGGGGGGGGGGGGGGGGGGGGCGGCGGGGGGGGGGGGAGGGGGGGGGGCGGGGGCGCCCCCCCCCCCAAAAAAAAGCGCCCC
>JAPPKP010000378.1:11130-37536 GCA_028819955.1 Rhodospirillaceae bacterium
ATCATGTTGTGCAACCGCTTCAGCGGGGCCTTATCCGCTTCAATTCGACTCGGCGCGGCGGGGCCTTGGAAACCGTCGGCCCGCGCCGTTGCCGTTGACGGCTGGCCGCTAGCGCGGAAGATCGTCGCATGGCGCTCGAGCGGCCCAAGCACATCAAGATCGGAGCCGACGCCCGCGAGGCATTGATGGCGGGTTTTGGGCACACCGCGCGGCTCGCGGGGCTTACGCTCGGGCCGCACGGCGGCCGGGTCGTGCTAGAGCGCGCGGACGACTACCCCGAGCTCACCCGGGACGGCTTCACCGCCATCCGGGACCTGGAGGACGAGGACCGCTTCGCGACGCTCGGCACGGAGCTACTGAAGGCCTGCGTCAAGAAGACCCGTGACGCCGTAGGCGACGGCTCCACTACCACTGCGCTGCTCGCCGGCGCCTTCGCCGAGGCGGGTTTGCGCCTGGTGGCAGCGGGGATCGATCCGCCCTCGGTGCGGCGCGGCTTCGAGAGGCTCATGCGCGAGGCCCTCGTGGCACTCGAACCGCAGAGCGGCCCGGTCGACGGCCGCCCGATGCTCGCGCAACTCGCCGGTGTCGCCGCCGACGGCGACACCGAGATCGCGGACCTCGTGGCCGAGGCGGTGGAGCGGCTGGGCGCGGAAGGCGTCGTCAACATCTCCTACCACCAGGGCGTCGATACGACGGTCGACTACATGAGCGGCATGGCCTTCGAGCACGGCCTGCTCTCGCGCAACTTCCTGCTCAAGGCTGGCGAGACGGAGGTCAAGCTCGACCGGCCCTTCCTGCTTATGTGCCAGGGCGAGCTGACCGAGGCGGCCCAGCTCCTGCCCGCGCTGGAGGCGGCGCGCGAGCGCAAGCGGAGCCTGCTGGTGCTCGCGCAGGATGTCTCCGACCAGGCGCTCGCGGTCATGCTCGCCAACCACCGGGAAGGGACGGTCAGCTGTGCGGCGGTGAAGGGGCCGGAGTCCGGTATCTATCGCCACGCAGCGACCGACGACGTGGCCGTGCTCACGGGCGGCCGCACGGTCGGCGAGGAAACCGGGCTCACGGCGGAGAAGGTCGATGCCACGGCGCTCGGCAGCGCCAGGCGGGCGATCGTGGACGGCGTCTCGACCACGATCTTCGGCGGCGGCGGCGCGGCGGACGCGGTGGAGCGCCGCGCTGCACAGATTCGCGACGCCATCGAGCACGAGCGCAAGAGCTACGACCGGGGCAAGTACGAGGCCCGCCTCGCCCGGCTGGTCTCGGGCGTCGCCAACATCCGGGTCGGCGGCGTCACCGAGACCGCTTGGAAGGCGCGCTACAAGGCCTGCGAGAACGCTCTCAACACTGCCCGGGCTGCGGCGGCGGACGGCGTGGTCGCGGGCGGCGGCGTGGCGCTTGCGCGTGCGGCCTTCGCCATCGAGAACGGCGCTGCCGGATCGGCGGCGCCCGAGCGCCGCGCCTTCGCCCGTGCCCTTAAAGAGCCCTTCCGCCGGATCGCCGGTGCCGCCGGGTGCGAGCCATCGCTGGCCCTGGAAACATTGAGGGAAGCATCAGTGGAAATCGGCTTCGACGCGCGCGCGGGCGCCTTCTGCCCCTATCGCGAGGCGGGCGTGATCGACGCGACCCGGGTGACGACGACGGCGCTCACCAACGCCGCCGTCACCGCCGGCCAGCTCTTGTCCACGGGCTGCGCGGTCGCGCTCGCCCGCCGGCCTGACGCTGTGTAGGGCGGCTTAGACCGGAGGCGCCTTCTGTATGGTGTCCGCCCGAATCATTCTCTCCGTCACCTGACCGAACTTCACCAGGCTGCCGCTCGGGTCCCACACATAGAGCTCGTCCATGCCCCACGACGTTTCGACGACCTCACCCACATCGATGCGCCTGGCGAGATCCGCGCGCAGCGCATGTATGTCGTTCACACGGACGTAGCAGGACGTGTTCTCGGCCACGTACTTGTCCTTGCAATACAAGAAGTGGATCTCCACGTGCTCGCGGACCGCGATGCCGTAGTTGTCGCCGAATGCATGCGTTTCGAAACCGAGCTTGTTGAAGAAGCCCAGTGAAGCCGCGATATCCAGCGTAGTGAGTATGGGTATGGATCTATCGAACATGGAAGCGTTGTCGGGCATCGATCATCGTCCTTCCGTTCGGCGTCGAGCGAGCAAGCATCCCTTGCCCGGGTCGCGAGCGACGCAGGCCGCAAGCCGTGTGAGTAATCGGGATCAAGCGTCGGTGATACGCAGGAAGCCGTAGTCGTCGACCCGCAGAGTCTGGCCGGGGTGGACGAGCGTGGTGGCGGTGGCCTCCTCCACGATCAGTGGGCCGGCCAGCGCCGCGCCGGGAGGCAGCCGGTCGCGTTCGTAGACCGCGGCCTCGTGGCGCCCGTCCTCCGCGAAATCCGCTGTGCGCGCGGGCCGTGCCGCGGCCTCGATCGAGCGGCCGTCCGGGGCAAGCCTCGTCATCTCCGGCCGCGGGACCTTGGCTGACGCGGTGAGCCGGTAGGTCACGAACTCAACCGGGGTGTCGTCGAGGCGGAAGGTGTAGGTCTTCTCGTGCGCGTCGTGGAAGGCTGCGAGAATGGCCTCGACCTCGGCGGACTCGATGTCGACTAGCACGGTCACCGGGTGCTCCTGCCCCAGATAGCGCAGGTCGATGCGGCCCTCGTAGGCAATCTCCGCCTCCCCCATGTGGGCGTCGGTCTGGTAATAGCGCTCCGCCTCCTCCCTGAGGCCGGCGAAGACCGCGCGCACGTCGCCCGCCTCCACCTCCTCGGCGCGGCGCAGCACGGTCTGCATGAAGTCCCGCCGGGGCTCGGTGGCGAGCATCCCCCAGGCGGAGAAGAGGCCGGGGTAGAGCGGCACGATGATCTCCTTCACGCCGAGCTCGCGGCCCAGGGGGGCGCCGTGCATGGGCCCGCCGCCGCCGCCCACCACCAGCGCAAAGTCGCGCGGATCGTGGCCGCGCTGGATCGAGACCAGCTTCAGCGCGTTGATCATGTTGGCTTCCACGGTGCGGATGACCGCGACTGCCGCCTCCACCACGTCAGTGCCGAGGCCGCTCGCGATCTTCTCCATCGCGGCACGCGCCTTGCCCTCGTCGAGGTCGAACTGCCCGCCGGCGAAGTTGGTGGCGTTGATCACGCCGGTGATGAGCTTGGCGTCGGTCACGGTGGGCTCGCTGCCGCCGCGCCCGTAGCACGCGGGGCCTGGATCGGCCCCGGCGGAGACCGGCCCCACCTTGAGCAGCCCCGCCTTGTCGAACCAGGCGATGGAGCCGCCGCCGGCCCCGATCTCGACGATATCTACTACCGGCACGCGCAGCGGGTAGCCGAACTGGGTGCGGCTGTATTCCAGCCGGTACTCGGTGGTCACCTTGGGCGTGCCGTCCTCGATGGTGGTGCACTTCGCCGTGGTGCCGCCGATGTCGAGATAGATCACCCTCGGCTCGTCGCAGAGGTCGCCCACGATGGCGGCGCCGTTGCAGCCCGCCGCGGGCCCCGATTCCATGAGCGTGATCGGGTGCTCCTTGGCCCAGGAGAAGCTGGTGGTGCCGCCGTTGGACTGCATGGCGGCGTAGGCGCAGCGGATGTCGGCGCCGCCAAGCGCCTCCTCCAGCCGGCCGAAATAGGTCTGCACGATGGGCTGCACGTAGGCGTTGAGCACCGCCGTGTTGGCGCGCTCGTACTCGCGCCACTCGCGGGTGATCTCGTGGGAGGCGGTGATGCTCACGCCCGGCAGACGCTCGCGCAGATAGGCCGCCACCTCGGCTTCGTGCCGGGGCGCCACGTAGCTGTGGAGGAACTGGATCGCGATCGCCTCGACCTCCTCCTCCCGGCAGCGGGCGACGACGAGATCGAGGTCGGATTTCTCCAGCGGCCGGAGCACGTTGCCCGCCGCATCCACCCGCTCGCGCACCTCGAAGCGGAGTAGACGGGGGACGAAGGGACGCTCCTTCTCGAAGCGGAGGTTGTAGAGATCCGGCCTGTTGCCGCGCTGGATTTCCAGCACGTCGCGGAAGCCGGCGGTCGTGACCAGTGCCGTCCGGGCGCCCTTGCGCTCGGTAATGGCGTTGATGACGGTGGTGCCGCCGTGGACGAAAAAATCCACCTCGTCGGGCGTGAGGCCTGAGAGGTCGACGGTGTCGATCACGCCCTGGGTCAGGTCCCCCGGCGTGGTGAGGGATTTCGCGGTGCGCAGCGAGCCCTGCGCGTCGTCGAAATAGACCAGATCGGTGAAAGTGCCGCCGATGTCGGACGCGAGCCGGCCCATGATCGACCCGCGCTAGGCGGCTGCGGCGCGCAGCTTGGCGGTCGCTTCCTCGTCGACCGCGCGGCCACCCGCCGCGATGACCACGCCGTAGTCCTCACGGGCGCTCTCGGCCGAGAGGTAGTCGGCTCGAACCTCCGCAAGCACCTCCTCGGCGGGCCGCTGGAAGGGGTCGCCGTAGCCTCCGCCCCCGCCGGTGAACATGCGGATGATGTCGCCCCGCTTCATGATGGTGGTCGGTGCCCGCGCTGCGCGGCGGGCGTCGTTGCCGACATGGAGCTCGAAGTAGTTGCAGGAGCCCTCGTCGCCGCCCTCCTGCGCCCACGGCTTCTCGATCGAGCGGCCGTAGCTCGCCGACAGCACCGCATCGTCGGTCAGAATCTCGTACTCGCGGATCGAGCCGTAGCCGCCCCGGTGGCGGCCGGCGCCGACGCCGCCCGGCGTGTTGAGCGCGTACTGGTTGACCCGAACGGGGAACTTCGCCTCCAGAAGCTCGATGGAATAGTTGAAGGTGTCGCCATTGGTGATGGCGCTGGTCACGCAGTTGCCATCGCGCTCGTCGGTAGCGCCCCAGCCGACCATGCTCGGCTCGATCATCACCCAGGGCTCGCCCTTGGCGCGGTCGTGGCCACCTAGCACCGTCACGCACAGGCTGTTGGCGCTCCCCATGCTGACCCGCTTGGGCGCGATCGGGGCGAGCGCCTTCCACGCGAGCTCCGAGGCCTGGCCGGTGCCCTCGTAGTACCAGCCCACCGGCGCGGGCTTGGTCGCCGTGAACACCGTGCCGTCCGGCGCCGCTACCTTCAGCGGCCGGAACCAGCCCTCGTTGGAAGGCGACTGGGGATCGACGATCGCCTTGAAGACCGTCTTCACCGCCGAGACGAGGGCCGAGCGCGAGCAGTTGACCGGCCCCTGGACCTGCTCGCAGGAACCCGTGTAATCGACGGTGATGTTGTCGCCGTCGATGGTGACCGCCACCCTGGTGCGGAAGCGCTCCTCGGTGATGCCGTCGCCGTCGATCCAGTCCTCGGCCTCGTAAGTGCCGTCCGGCAGCGCGGCAACGGCCTCGCGGCTCACCCGCTCGCTGGTCTCCAGGATGTGGCGGAAGGTCTCCGAGACGGCCTGCTTGCCGTACTTCTCGCAGAGCTCGAGGCAGCGATTCTCGGCGATCCGCACCGAGGCCAGCGCGGCGTTGAGATCGCCCAGCGCCATCTTCGGCAGCCGCACGTTGGCCGCCACCATCTCGACGATGGCGTCCTGGCGCTCGCCCTCCTTGTAGATGTGGATGCCGGGGAAGCAGATGCCCTCCTGGAAGACCTCGGTCGCATCCGCCGGCAGCGAGCCCGGCGCCTTGCCGCCGATGTCGGTCCAGTGCGAGATCGAGATGGCGAAGGCGAATAGCTCGCCGTCCACGAACACCGGCTTGACCACGCCCACGTCGTTGTAGTGGGTGCCCCCGTGGTAGGGGTCGTTGAGCATGTAAATGTCGCCCGGCCGGATGCGGTCGCCGAACTTCTCCTTGATGATGTTGACCTGGATCGAGAAGGTTCCGGTGAAGACCGTGATGCCGTTGGTCTGGGAGACCAGCTCGCCGTCGGCGTCGCAGAAGCCGCAGGCGAAGTCGAGCACCTCGTAGATGACCGGGCTCATGCTGCTACGCGCGAGCACCACGCCCATTTCGTCCGCCACCGCCAGCAGCTTGCCGCGCACGATCTCGCGGGTCACCACGTCAGTCTCGAAACCACCGCCATTGCGTCCGTTCGTGCTGCTTGTCATCGCGTCATCCTCCGCGGGGGCCTCGGGGCGCCCCCAGGCGCGCACAGTCTCTCACCGCCACGGAAGCCCGGTCAACGCGGGATGCGCCCGCCGTCACACCGTGACGACGATCTTGCCGCATTGGGTGTTGGATTCCATGTGGCGGTGGGCTTCCACGATCTGCTCCAGCGGGAACTCGCGGTCGATCACGGGCTTGAGCGCGCCGCTTTCGAGCCCGGCGAAGAGGTAGTCGCGCCCCGCCGCGAAGCGGGCCTCGTCGCGCACGAAATCCAACACCTGGTAGCCGACGATGGTGAGGGATTTCGCCAGCATCGGCATGAGCGGATAGGCTGTCTCGCCGGGATAGAGGGCGCCATACTCGTAGATCGTGCCATAGGGTGCGCAGGCGCCGCAGAGCGTGGTCAGCAACGGCCCGGCGATGGGATCGAAGATCACGCGAGCGCCGGCATCGCCTGTAATTTCCATGACCCTCGCGGGCAGGTCCTCCTCCTCCGTCGCCACGACGTGATCGGCGCCGAGGCCGAGCAGCGCCTCCTTCTTGGCCGCGGTCCGGGTGGTCGCGATCACGGTGGCGCCGCGTTCCCTGGCGATCTGGATCGCGGCGAGGCCCACGCTGCTGCTCGCCGCAGTGATGATCGCGGCGTCGCCGGGGCCGAGCTTGCCGTAGTGGACCAGCGCGCCGTAGGCCGTGAGGTAGGCCATCCAGAGCGCGGCACCCTGGGACGGCGAGAGCGCTGCGGGGTAAGGCTCGGCAATCTCCGCCGGCACCGTTGCGCTCTCGCCGTAGACGCCCTGCTGGGTCTGGGAGAGCGCGAAGGAGGGAACCGTGGCGATACGGTCGCCCTCCTTGACGCTCGTGACCCCCTCACCCACGGCCTCGACCACCCCGGCGGCCTCATAGCCAATGCGCGACGGAAAGACAGGCTGCTCGTGGTAGATGCCCTCGCGCAGCATGACCTCGGCCCGGTTGAGGCCGATCGCCTCGACCTTGATGCGCACCTCGCCGTGGCCGGGATCGACCTCGGGCACCTCGTCGAGACGTAAAACCCCGGGCGCACCGGTCTCGTGGAATCGCACGATTCGCGCCATGGTCCCCTCCCCGCCTGCCCGGCCCGCGATCGTGCCGGGCATCAATTGAACCGGACAAAACCTACCACATACCCGCATCAGCGCTTCAGTCGTGCGGCAGGCTCGCAGGACTTTGCTCCGCGCGAGAGGCCCAGACCTTACGCCTCGCCCGATCTGGACCCTGCTGAGCCGCATGGCCATACTGCCGGCACATAGCCGCCGGGGAGAAGGAGCCCAGTCCATGTCGACCATCCCGTCTGCCCTGGAGATCACCAGGGACATCGTCCGCATGGACACCCGCAACCCGCCCGGCCGCGAGGTGGAGTGCGCCCATTACCTGGGCGACCTGCTGAGCGCGGCGGGGATCGAGGTCTCCTACCACGAGTTCGCGCCGGAGCGGACGAGCCTGGTCGCGGTGCTGCGGGGCGAGGGCGGCAACGGCAAGAAGCCGCTCTGCTTCGGCGGGCATATCGACGTGGTCCCGCTCGGCGCCAAGGACTGGTCGGTCGATCCCTTCGGCGCCGACATCGTGGACGGCAAGCTCTATGGCCGCGGCACCACGGACATGAAGGCCGGCATCTCCTCCTTCGTCCACGTCGCGCTCAAGCTCGCGGCCGAGGACAAGCGCGGCACAGCGGACATGGTGATGGCGATCTGCGCCGGCGAGGAGACCGGCTGCGAGGGCTCCTACCACCTGGCCGAAATCGGGGCCCTCGGCGAGGCCGGGGCCATCGTCATCGCCGAACCGACCTCGAATTATCCGATCCTCGGCCACAAGGGCGCGCTCTGGCTCAGGGTGGAGACGGAGGGCATCACCGCCCATGGCTCGATGCCGGAGCACGGCGACAACGCGCTCTACAAGGCGGCGCGCTCGGTGACCAAGCTCGAGGAGTTCGATTTCAACGTGATGCCCCACGAGCTGCTGGGCCGATCGACACTCAACGTCGGCACCATGCAGGGCGGGCTCAACCTCAACTCGGTGCCCGACCATGCGGAGTTCACCATCGACATCAGGACACTGCCCGCGCAGAACCACGCGGAAATCTTCTCGGGGCTGGAGGGCTACCTCGGCGACGAAAACAAGATCGCCCGCGTCGTCGACTGCGGCGGCGTGCACACCCCGCACACCCATCCGTGGATGCAGGAAATCTATGCGGTGATGGAGCGAATTCTCGGAGAGAAGATCGAGCCGCGCGGCGCGCCCTACTTCACCGACGCCTCGGCGCTGACTCCAGCCTACGGGCGCCCGCCGACCGTCATCCTCGGGCCCGGAGAGATGCACATGGCCCATCAGACGGACGAGTACTGCCCCGTGGCGCACGTCGAGCAGGCGGCAGAGGTCTACGAGATCCTGGCCCGCAGCTGGTGCGGCTACTGAGCGGGCTTCGGAGAGCGCGAACGGAGCACTTGTGGACTCGGGCGCGGGCACGGTTGTACGCTTCCGGCAGGGACTGAGCCGCGTGGGCCGTTTAGGGCCCCGGCTTCGATGGGGAGGCAGCCATCATGAAGATCATGATCATCAACCCCAACTCGTCGCAGGACATGACCGACGCCGATGCCGTGGCCGGCCGCTCGGTCGCGCGGGAAGGCACCGAGGTCGTAGCGGTCACGCCGGACTACGCGCCGGCCTCGATTGAATCCTTCTACGACGAGTATCTGTGCGTGCCGGGTATCCTCAACGAGATCCGTAAGGGCGACCAGCAAGGCTTCGACGCCTACATCATCGCTTGCTACGGCGACCCCGGCCTGCACGCAGCGCGCGAGATGACCGACAAGCCGGTGATCGGGATCGCCGAAGCGTCGCTCTACATGGCGTGTCAGCTCGCGGCGCGCGTTGCGATCGTCACCATCATCCCGCGCTTCCGCGTGCCGGTGGTTGACATGGTCGCGGGCTACGGGCTCAGCCACAGGGTGAGCGTGCGTACGTCGCCGGTCTACGTGCTCGACGTGGAGCGGGACTACGAAGGCTCACTCGAGAAGCTGCGGCAGGAATGCTATCGCGCCCGCGACGAGGACGACGCCGAGGCGATTTGCCTGGGCTGCGCCGGCTTCGCGGAGTTCGCCGACGGGCTCGAGGCCGAGCTCGGCATTCCCGTGCTCGACGGGGTGGTGTGCGCCACCAAGATGGCCGAGAGCATCGTCGAGATCGGGCGCAAGACGAGCAAGTACAAGACCTACAGGTACCCGGAGCAGAAATCCTTCACCGGGATGTTGCAGCAGTTCGGTACCGAGGAGACGGCTGGACGGGCCGCCGCCGAATAACCACCGGCCGCCCGGCATAGACCGGGGTGGCGTAGGCGAATTCAGGGAGGCTTAGGGAGGCTGAAATGGACAGCGGACACCTAGACAGGAAGCACGAGAAGTTCTGCGAGGACGCAGAGACACGCTCGCGTACGGCGGCCGGGCTCGACCGGCGCGAGTTCATGGCGGCGGCGGGTGCGACCGCTGTCGTCGCCGCGGCGGGCTTGGGCGCAAGCGAGGCCGAGGCCGCCTTCGCCGACCGGGTCGCCGGCATCACCCAGGACGAGCCGATGCAGCTCATCGGCACCGGGGTCTCGGCGCAGGAGCGCTTCTTCAAGCAGTTCGAGGAGATGAGCGGCGGGCTCCAGGTGACCGGCCAGGTCGCGAGCCTCGCGGACTCGGTCCAGAAATGGATCACCGGCGGCTACGAGACCTTCTCGATGATCGAGACCAACGCTTTCCGGACGCCTGCGCTCAGGGAGGCTGAGACCATTGCGCCGATCCCGGTGGAGAAGATCACCAACTGGGAGTTTGCCGATTCGCTGTTTTCCGACCCCGCCCACGTCGGCGCCGACCACACCAGCGGCTGGCCGGTGGCGATGGTCTACTGGGACGATAGCCGCACCTCGTTCGGGATGTTGCCGCAGATCTACAACATGGATGCTTTGGGCATCCTCCCGCACAAGTTCGCCGACACCCAGGCGGACCGGAACACGCCAGACACTCTCGGCGTGCTCTACGAGGGGCAGTGGCGCGACGTGGACGTGCGGGGCAAGGTCTCAATCCAGAACGAGGACCTGATCGGCCCGCCGCGCTGCGCGAGCTACCTCGTGAAGAATCGCAAGATGGACCCGGTCAAGGTGGGCTACGGCGATCTCGAGCCGGACGAGCTCAAGAACGTCATCGACTTCCTGATCGGTGCCAAGCAGGACGGGGTCTTCCGGGCGCTCTGGACCAACTACGGCGAGGCGGTGAACCTGCTCGCCTCCGAGGAGGTCTGGGGCATCGATTGCTGGAACCCGGTGATCGAGGACGTGAAGAAGCGCGGCATCCCGTGCTGGTACGTCGATGTCTGGGAGGGCACCGGCGCCTGGTATTACGGCATGTGCCTCTCCAGCGAGGCGCCGCAGCCGGAGGTCGCCATGGCCTATATGGACTGGTGCCTCGAAGGCTGGCGCGGCGCGGCGGATGCCGAGCAGGGCTACTACTCGCCCACCCCCGACACGGCGCGCAACTACATGACCGAAGAGGCGTGGCTGAAGTGGTACGAGGGCCGCGGGCGCGATACCGGTCCCAAGCTCCGGCGCCAGTCGAACATCGCCTACTGGATGATCTGGCCTAGCCAAATCACCCTCTTCATCAAGGAGTGGAACCGCTTCCTCGCCGCCTGAGGAACATCTTTCCCGGCCCCGCCGGCGCAGGACCGTGCCGGCGGGGCAGCGCGTGCCCAGGCGCACGTGAGGGCGCAGGGCTCCGCGCGGGCCTGCAGCGGACCTTTCGAGCCGTCTCCCCACCACGGAAGCGTTCATGAGCCTTCGAATCGCCATCGACACCGGGGGGACCTTCACCGACGTCATTGCGATCGACGAGACGACGGGCGAGCAGCGTGCCATCAAGACGCCGAGCACGCCTGACGACCCGAGCCGGGGTCTGATCAACGGCATTCAGGAAGTCGTTGGCGGGAACGGCGCACAACTCAGCCAAGTCCTGCACGGCACCACGACGGCGACCAACGCCGTGCTCGAGCACCGTTTCGAAGGTCTCGGACTGCTCGTCACCGCTGGCTTTCGCCACATCATCGAGATCGCGCGTCAATCCGTACCCGACGGCTACGGCAACTCATTCTTCTGGGTAAAGCCGCCCCGGCTCGTGCCGCTTCATCTGGTTCAGGAGGTGACGGAGCGCATGAGCTATGACGGCTCCGTCATGACGCCGCTCGATGAAGAGAGCGTGGTCGAGGCGGTGAACCATCTCGTCGACTTCGGCGTCACGCGCATCGCCGTCTGCCTGCTCCACTCCTATGCGAACCCGACGCACGAACAGCGCGTGGGCGCGATCGTCGCGGAGCACTTCCCGGACACGTTCGTGTCGCTGTCGTCGGTCGTCCTGCCCGAATACCGCGAGTACGAGCGCGCGATGACGACGCTGATCGACGTGATGGTCAAGCCCTACTGCCAGACCTATCTCGGGCGCGCACGCGACAGGATCGCGGAGGGTTCGGGCGAGAAGCCCTTTCTGATCATGCAGTCCAACGGCGGGATCGTCTCCAGCGAGGCCGCAGGCGAAAAGCCGGTGACGATGCTGCTCTCGGGGCCGGCTGGGGGTGTCCTCGGCGCCACCCACATGGCAAGCCTCGCCGGATACGCCGATATCCTGACGCTCGATGTCGGCGGCACGTCCACCGATGTCTCGCTGGTGCGCGGGCTCACGCCGCAGCTCTCGACGCACACGACGATCGAGCACTATCCGGTCAAGACACCGATGCTGGATGTCGTGGCGGTCGGCGCGGGCGGTGGATCGCTTGCCTGGATCGACCCCTACGGCGCGCTCAAGGTCGGCCCGCAGAGCGCAGGCGCCGATCCTGGCCCAATCTGCTATCGGCGCGGCGGAACCGAGCCCACGGTGACGGACGCAGGCGTGGTGCTGGGGCGCCTGCCCGGCGCACTGATCGGCGGCGGGCTCAAGCTGGATGTCGATGCCGCGCGCGGCGCGTTCGAGGGCCTTGGGAAAAAGCTCGGCCTCTCTGCGGCGGATGCGGCCGCAGGCGTCCTCGAGATCGCGGCATCCAACCAAGTCCAGGGCATTCGCAAGGTGACGACGACGCGCGGGCTGGACCCCGGTGACTATGCGATGATTGCGTTCGGTGGGGCAGGCGGGCTCTTTGCCGCCGACGTGGCCGACTTTCTCGGGATCAGGGTCGCGGTCTCGCCGCCAAATCCGGGCAACCTCTCGGCCTTCGGCCTGCACGTCTGCGACATCAAGCGCGACTACGTGCGCACGCTGGTGCGCCAGCAGTCGACCGCTACAGTGGACGAGCTCGAAGGGTTATGGGCCGAGCTCGAGCGGCTGGGCTGCGACGAGATCGCGGCCGAGGGTGTGGCGCGCGAGGCGATCCAGCTCGAACGGAGCGCCGACGTCCGCTACGTCGGCGAAGGCCACGAGGTGCTGGTCGCGATCCCGGCCGGGCTCGCGGGCACTGCGGCCGTCGATCACATGTGGTCCGACTTCCACCGAGTCCACGACGACACCTTCGGCTTCCATTACGAGGGCAGCCAGGACGTCGAGGTCGTGAGCCTGCGCGTGCAGGCGATCGGCCGCATGCACCGGCCTGATGTGCGGATGATCGAGCCGGGTTCAGACGCGTCCAGCCCCGCCGGTTCGCGCGATGTCTACTGGCGGGGCCGGGGCTGGGTATCCTGCCCGATCTGGCGGCGGGAGGGCCTGTCCCGCGACTTCGCCACGCAGGGGCCCGGCATCGTCGAGGAGTACGGCTCGACTCTCGTGGTGCCCGAGGGCTGGTCCCTCAGGAACGACGATTACGGCAACCTCATTCTGGAGAAAGAGGCATGAGCGCAGGAACGGCCAGGGACGCAAGGCCGCCGCTCGGCCCGATCGAGCTCGAGGTCATTACGGGCACCATCCGCACCGCCGAGCTCGAGATCGAGGCGGCGGTTGAGCGGACGGCGCGCTCGCCGATGATCCGGGACCAGCACGACTATCGCGTGGCGCTCTTCGACGCGAAGGGACGCAAGCTGACCGGGCGCTCCTACGCCGCCCTGGTCGAGCCCGTGTTCGAATACTTCGATGACGGCGACATCCACCCGGGAGACATCTTCTTCTGGAACGACCCCTACAACAGCGCCGGCGGGATCGGGCATATCCCCGATCTCTGTACGACCATCCCGATCTTCTACGGCGAACGGCTCATCGGATTCAGCCAGGTCTTCGGGCATCACGACGACGTGGGCGGCTCGGTGCCGGGCAGCCTGCCCGCCAATGCCACCGACATGTGGACCGAAGGACTGGTAGTTCCCCCCATCAAGATTTACGAACGGGGGAAAATCAACGAAGCGGTCTTCAAGATCATCTCGCGCAACTCGCGGCTCTCGGAGCATCTGCGCGGCGATCTCGATGCCGAGATCGGCGCCGCCAGGCTCGGCAGCCAGCGCATCGTCGCGCTGGCGGAGCGCTACGGCGTGGATGCACTGGAAGCCGCCTACGACGCGATCATCGAGAATTGCGCCGAGACCATACGCCGCGAGCTGCTGCCCAAGATTCGCGACGGCGTCTATTCCTGGGAAGACTACATCGAGGACGACGGCGTCGAAGGGCCGCAAATGCATGCTTTGCGCCTGACAATGACCAAGACGGCCGACAAGATCCTGCTCGACTTCACTGGCACCTCGAAAGAGGCAAAGGGGCCCATCAACTGGCCCATCGACTACGCGGACGGGAAGTTCGCCCGCAAATGGATGGGGCCGGTGCTGCGCTCGCTTGCCTCATCACCCGAGCGGGCGGCCGAGATCGACATGAACGAGGGCGTCCTGGATGTTATCGAGTTGAAGTTCCCGCCCAAGGGAACGTTGGTCACACCGAGCTTCGGCAAGGCCACGGGCCTGCGCTTCTTCCCCCTGCTGCGTTCGCTCGGCATCTTCGCGGCACTGCTGGCCAAGGCGACCGACGGGCGCATGCCGGCCGACCACGAGACGATCCGCATCTGGGGCCTGCACGGCGGGCGCATCGGCCAAGACTTCTTCCTTTTCCGAGAGGTCCTGGGCGGCGGCGGTCCGGGGCGCCCATGGGCGGACGGCAGCGATGTCGTTCACGTCGTGCCGAACTCGCGCAATCTGCCCGCCGAGTTTTCGGAGACCCGATACCCGGTCATCATCGAACGCCTGGGTCTGGCGGCCGACTCAGGCGGTGCCGGCTGCCGTCGCGGCGGTTTCGGCTACGACAAGCGGGTCAGGGCGCTCGAAGATTGCGAGGCGCTCTCCAATGCGGACCGCGCGCTGATCAACACCTACGGCGTCAACGGCGGCAAGTACGGCGGCACCTACTGCCTTGAGATCGACAACCCTGACGGCACGCAGCGCAAGGTTGCCGGCATGGACGACCGGGTTGAGGTCACCGCCAGCTCGACCATCAGAATCCGGACGACGGGCGGTGGCGGCTGGGGAGACCCGCTCGCACGCGAGCCCGAGATGGTGTGCTACGACGTTCAGTGCGGTCTCGTTTCGGAGCAAGCGGCGCGCGACGACTACGGCGTCGTGCTCGGTCGCGAGGGCCGGCGCTACACCGTCGACCGGGTTGCGACGGATCGCTTGCGTGGGCGCATGAAGGCCGACCGCGGGCCACTCCCCATGTTCAGCCGGGGGCCTTACTTCGAGGAAATGAAGCGCGACCAGGCGATCGCGCGGCCGGAGGGCCTCGACGACCCGGACGACGGCTGGTTCGCCGACGGCATGGTTCCGGAGGCGGCGGAGTGAAGCCGGCGCTATTCGAGTACGTAGCGCCGCAGAGCATCGAAGAAGCGCTTGAGGTCCTAGCGGCCGACGAGATGGCGAGGCCGCTGGCGGGCGGCCAGAGCCTGATCCCCACGATGAATTTTCGCATCGCGGCTCCCACCAAGCTGGTGGACCTTGCCAGGATCGATGTGCTCAAGGGATACGCTATCGAGGGCGACGACATCAGGGTGGGCGCGATGACTCGCCAACGGGATCTCGAACGCGATGGAGGTGTTCGGCGAGCCAACCCACTGATTGCCGAAGTCCTGGGCAACGTTGCGCACATCGTCATTCGCAATCGCGGCACGGTGGGCGGCAGCATCGCCCACGCCGACGCCGCTGCGGAGCTCCCCTGCATGCTGATAGCGACAGGGGGCTCGGTCGTCGCGCGCAGCCTTGGGGGCGAGCGGATAATCACAGCCGATGAACTTTTCCTGTTTCACATGACGACGGCACTTGAGGCGAGCGAGCTGCTGACCGAGGTGCGCATCCCGGCCCTGCCCCCTGACACGGGCTACGCATTTCAGGAGATTGCACGCCGCCACGGCGACTACGCGTTGGCCGGGATTTGCGCGCTGGTGACGCTGAAGGACGGCGTCTGTAGCGCCGTGCGTCTCGCAGCCTGCGGAGTCGCCTCGAAACCGACGCGTCTTGCGGAGGCCGAAAGCGTGCTGCTGGGACAGCCGCCGGACGGAGATGCTCTCGAGGCCGCAGCCGAAGCGGCGCGCCAGTATTCGACGACGGGCGACGACCGCCAGGCCAGCGCGGACTACCGCAAGGACCTCGTCGCAGCGCTGGTCCGGCGCACCGTGAC
This sequence comes from Rhodospirillaceae bacterium, assembly GCA_028819955.1. The sequence goes on from JAPPKP010000378.1 coordinate 26,796, forward strand.
CAAGGCCGCCGGCCGCGCACGGGAGCGCGCGTGATGGCGCGGCCGGCTGCGCGCAAGAAGCCGCTCGCGCGGTCTCCCGACCCGCAGGTGGCGGTGACGATGACCGTCAACGGCGAGCCGGTCGAGCGCGAGGTCAGCCCGCGCATGCTGCTGAGCGACTTCATCAGACACGAGCTGGGTCTGACGGGGACCCATGTCGGCTGCGAGCATGGCGTCTGCGGGTGCTGCACGGTGATCATCGACGGCCGGGCGGGCCGTTCCTGCCTCGCCTTTGCGGTCCAGGCCGACGGGGCCGACATCAGAACGATCGAGAGCGTTGCTTCTGCCGACGGCACGCTTCATCCGGTCCAACAGGCCTTTCGCGAGTGCCACGGACTGCAATGCGGCTACTGCACCCCCGGCTTCGTCATGTCGATCGTGGATTACCTGGGAGACGACCCGGACCCGGACCTGTCGGAGGAGGCCATTCGTGAGGTCCTGTCGGGCAACCTGTGCCGCTGTACCGGCTACAAGAATATCGTGGCCGCCTTCCGCCGCAGCGCCGAGCTGATACGCGAAGCGCGCTAGGGAAACGGGGAGCGTAACCGTGTCGACGCGGCAGTTCGGCGAATCGATCGAGCGCAACGCCGACCCTGCTTTGCTGCGGGGCGAAGGCAGCTTCATCGACGATATCGACCTTCCCGGCGCGCTCCATGTGGCGTTTGCGCGTAGCACGCTCGCCAGGGCAAGGATTCTCTCGGTGGACACCTCTGCCGCCGAAGCCCTCGACGGCGTGATCAAGGTCTACACCTGCGACGACATTGGTACCCTCGATGCCCCGCTGCCCCTGCTGATCCCGAACCCCGACCTGACCCATCCGAAGACGCAGCGCCCCCTCGCACGCGACGACGTGTTCTATGTCGGGCAGTGCATCGCGATGGTGGTGGCGGTCGACCGCTACGTCGCCGAGGATGCGGTCCGCCTGATCGAAATCGACTACGACCCGTTGCCGGTCGAGATGGATCTCGAAAAGGCGGTCGAGGACGACGCCCCGCGCGTGCACCCGGACGTGCCCAACAACACCGCCGGCAGGTTCCGCGTCGAGACCGGAGATACTGATGCTGCGTTCGCGGAAGCCGAGCACATCACACGGATCAAGATTCGGCTTGAGCGCAGTACGGCCGCGCCGCTGGAATGTCGTGCCATCGCCGCACGCTGGGAAGCGGTGACCGGCGAGCTCACGGTGTGGGACAGCACGCAGTCGACGGTGTCGGTGCGCGGCGCCTTGGCCGCCGTGCTCCGCATCGATGAAGACAAGGTCCGCGTGATCGCGCCCAACGTGGGCGGCGGCTTCGGCCAGAAGATCATGATGTTCTACCCCGACGAGCTGCTGGTTCCACTGGCATCGATGGAGCTGGGGCGGCCGGTCAAGTACATCGAGGACAGGGTCGAGAACTTCATCGGCTCGTCCCAGGAGCGGACACAGATACACACCCTCGAGCTCGCGGCCTTGAATGACGGCCGGGTGATCGGCCTCAAGGACGACTTCCTGCATGACACCGGGGCGTTCATTCCCTACGGAATCGCGGTCGCCCAGGTGAGCTCGACGTCGATCGCGGGTCCCTATCGAATTCCGAACTTTCGGGTCACGTTTCGCCCGGTCTACATGCCGATCGTGCAGGTGACCCCCTATCGTGGCTGCGGCCGGCCGCACGCCTGCTACGCCATCGAGCGCGCCATGGACCAGCTCGCCGATGAGCTCGGCCTCGACCGTTTCGAGGTCCGCCGGAGCAACTTCATCGGAAAGGATGAATTTCCCTATCCCCGGGAGGGGTTGATCTTCGCCGACGGCCTGCAGGTCATCCACGACAGCGGCGCCTACGAAGAGGCGCTCGACAGACTAAGCGAGGCAATCGATGTCGAGGGCTTCCGCGCGGAGCAGGCGGCCGCCCGCGAGGAGGGGCGCTATCTCGGCCTCGGCTTCGGATTCTATGTCGAGGGAACCGGGCTCGGCCCTTACGAGGGCGGACACATCAAAATTCACCCGATCACCGGCAAGGTCTACGTCAACACCGGCCTCACCGACCAAGGCCAGGGCCACGAGACGGTCTTCGCCCAGATCGCCGCCGAGCAGACGGGGGCGCGTGTAGAAGACGTGATCGTCGTCGAAGGGGACACCGGCGCCTTCGAGTGGGGGGTCGCGACCTTCGCGAGCCGCGCGGCGGTTTGCAGCGGCAATGCGATCCACATGGCTGCCGTGAAGGCGCGCGCGCAGATCGTCGAGGCCGCAGCCAACATGCTGGAGTGCAGCCAGGAGGACATCGAGCTGCACGACGGCGCGGCGTGGGTGAAGGGAACCGACCGCCGGGCGACGCTGGCAGAAATCGCGACGGCGACCAACCCGCTGCGCTACGCCTTCAACAAGCCCTCGGCCAGCGCCACGCAGTTCGCGCCGGCGAGCCGTCACGATGGGCCGCAGCTTGCGGAAGGCAGAACGCCGGGCGTCGAAGCCACCGACTACTACAGTCCGCCCTACGCAACCTGGGCGTTTGGCGCCCATGCTGCCGTGATAGAGGTCGATCCCGAACTCTGCACGATCGATGTGAAGCGCTACATCTGCATTCACGATTGCGGGCGAATGATCAACCCGATGATCGTGGACGGCCAAGTCATGGGCGGAATCGCGCAGGGCGTGGGCGGCGCGTTCTATGAGCGCTGCGAATTCGACGAAGAAGGAACCCCGCTCAACGCAAACTTCATGGATTTCTTGATTCCTTACGCGACCGAGGTCCCCGACGCGGAGATCATGCATTCGGAAACGCCGTCTCCGCTCAACCCGCTCGGCGTCAAGGGTGTCGGCGAAGCTGGAACCATTCCTGTCGCGCAGGTGTATGCCTCGGCGGTGGAGGATGCCCTGCAGCCGTTCGGAATCGCGCCAATCCGGGAGGCGCCACTCACGCCTGACGCGATCCACCGGATGTTGAGGCGCGCACGCGACGGTTAGACACCACGCCCAATCAGCAGCCCGAACAGCCGCCTGATCCACGCCGCGATCGCCATCCGCGCGAGCTGCGTGCCCTCAATTGCCTTGGGCGGCTCCTGAACTTTATCCCCGGCGCCGTGCCCGCGCTGGGCAAGCTTCTCGCGGAGGTTCTCCGCAAACTGTGCGGTGAGGTGGTCGGCGACGTCTTGGATGATTCCGCTGCGTCCCATCTGCGCGAGCGCGCCGGTCAACCGGATGGTGCCGTGGAGCCTGACCTGGGAGCCGCCATCTCGCTCTTGGATTTCGTAGGCGATACTCGCCTTTGCGCGGTTGTTGCCGTGGCGGTCGATGCCCGAAGCCTCGATCCTGGCGAGGCGGGCCTCATGGTCAATCGCGGTGATGGTCGTTTCGCCCTCGAACGCAGCCGTCACGGGCCCGAGCTTCACCGTCACCTTGCCCGTGTAGGTCGACTCACCCGTCCGGGCGAGTAGCTCCGTGCCGGGCATGCAGGTCACGACCTCGGGCACGTCTTGGAAGAAGGTCCAGACGCGATGGGCAGGCTGGTCGATATCGAACGACGCTTCGATGTCCGGCACAGCGTGGTCCCGCGGTTAGGGCGTCTGTGACGACAACTCGGATTGCACTCGCGAGAACCCCGCGACGCCTAATCGAAGCGCGCGGGCGCGGGGCTCACCACGCGGGTCGTGCCGGCGCCCGCGACCTCGAAGACGGCGAGGCCCCGATCCGCAATCCCCTCCTCGTCGAAGCGAAACAGCCCGTCCGCGCCGAGAAAGCCGCTTCGATTGGCGATGGCCTGCGGGCCGAATGAGGAGCTCGCACGCGCGAGTGCCGCCGCGAGCGCGGTCGCGTCGTAGGCGAGGGTGGCGATCGCGCCCGGCGGCTTCCCGAAAATCCGGCTGTAGCGCGTCTCGAAGGTCCGTCGGGCCACGGGGTCGGGACCCGCAAACCAGCCGCCTGCAAGCGCCGGCTCGCCGAGCGTCGCCGGTTCCTCCCAGAGGCCGGTTCCGAGGACGCGAATCTTGGCGGGATCGATGTCGTAGTAGGGAAGCAGCGGCGCGACCTGCCGCAGCCGGGCGCCACCGTCGGCCAGCAGCACCGCATCGAAGGGCAGCTCGCCCAGCGTGTCGAGCGTCTGGAGCCGTTTCAGGCGGCGGCGGGCGGCGGCATCGTTCTGTCGCGCAAGCGTCGCTCGCTCATCCTTCAGAGCCTGGGCGCGCCGGTCGTATTCGGCGAGCTCGCGTACCACGGCCGCCGCGTCGGACCCGTCGGGGGCGTAGGTGCGAACCCGTGTGAGCGAGAGGCCATGGAGCACTGCGGCTGCCCAGGCCTCGTCCGCTACCGCTGCGCCGTATCGCGTCCCGGGAGCCAGCAGGGCGATGCGTCGGTGCCCGTTGATCGCCGCATGGGCGAAGACGCGCCTGATTTGCGTTCGCGGCGTATGGCCCAGCAGATAGACGCCCTCGCTTGCTACCGTCCGGTCGGTCGAGAAGGCCACCACGGTGACGCCGTGCGCTCGGGCATCGGTGGCGACGGCGTTTACGCATTCGGCGAACAAGGGGCCGAGGATTAGATCGACGCCGTCTTCGAGCAGAGCGAGCGCGGCCCGCTCTGCGCCCGGCGCCGTGCCTCCCGTATCGCGTGGCAGCAGAAGAAAGCGCTCGTCTGCCGTGTCGAACAGAGCGAGCTGTGCGGCGTGCAGCAGGGTTTCTCCTTCCGCTGCGTAGGGACCCGAGAGCGGCAACAGCAGCCCTACCCTGGCGGCGGGTAGTTCCGGCTCGAGCCCGGCAACCCCGCTGTCCTCGTCCGCAGCCAGCGCGGCGGCTGATGCCGCATCGTCCGTGGCAAGGGCAGAGAGAGTCTCATCCGCCGGCGTTTCGAGCGGGGTCAAACGCTCGGGCGTTGCTGCGTCTGTTTCCGCCGCTGGGGCGGACGTCGTCTGGCCTTCGGGCGGCGCCGGCGGTACGCTCGGCGCAGCGCAGGCGCCCGCGAGGAGGATCAGCAGCAGGGCAGCGCCAGCCGATCCGATCCGCCGGCGCCGGCCGGCTGCGGAGAAGGTGCGAGGTCGATCCATGTCCGAGGAAGCTCCCGCGACGCCCGCAGGCGCGGGGCAGACTAGGCGTGACGACCCGGTGAGTAAACCGCAGCCGGGAACGGAGCCAGGCCTCTGGCTGGTGGCAACGCCGATCGGCAATCTGGAGGATATCTCGCAGCGGGCCCTTGCCGTTCTGGCATCCGTTGATCGCGTCGCTTGCGAGGACACCCGCCGCACCGGACGACTCCTTGCCCGCCACGGCATCGAAGCTCGTCTCGTCTCCTATCACGAGCACAATGCGGCGCGGGTCCGCCCGACGCTGATCCGTGCGCTCCGGGGCGGTGGCTCGGTGGCCCTGGTTTCGGACGCCGGCACGCCTCTGATTTCCGATCCCGGCTACAAGCTGGTCCGTGCGGCGGTCTGCGCCGGCGTGCGCGTGACCGGCTGCCCCGGCCCGAGCGCGCCGTTGCTGGCGCTCATTCTCTCTGGCTTGCCGACCGATCGGTTTTATTTTGGCGGCTTCTTGCCGCACAAGCAGGGGTCGCGCTGCCAGGCGCTCGCCGCGCTCCGGCTGCTCGACGCCACACTCGTCTTTCTCGAATCGCCCCGCCGGCTGGCTGCTGCGTTGGCAGACATGGAATCGACACTCGGCCCGCGCCCGGCGGCCGTGGCGCGCGAGTTGACCAAGCTGCACGAAGAGCTGCGGCGCGGGACGCTCAATGAGCTCGCAGGTCATTACGCCGCCGCCGGCGCGCCCAAGGGCGAGGTCGTGGTCGTCGTGGGCGGCCGGGGCGACACGGTGCAGCCCGCGCTCTCGGACGCGGATATCGACGCGCGCCTGGATGGTCTTCTCGCCGACGGCACGGTCCGGGACGCAGCGGCGACGCTCAGCGCCGAGACCGGGCTGCCGCGCCGCGAGCTCTATGCCCGCGCGCTGGCACGGGCACGGGAGGGATGCGCGGTCGATCCCTAGCCTCGCGACGCGCGGCCTACGAGCGTGGCCTAGCGGCGGAGCGGCTCTGCGCGCTGCGACTCCGACTCACGGGCTGGCGTATCCTCGCGCGGCGCTACGCCACCCCTGCTGGCGAGCTCGACATTGTCGCCAAGCGCGGTGCGTTGATCGCATTCGTCGAAGTCAAGCACCGCAAGGAACAGCGGGGCATTCTCGAGACGGTCAGCGCGCATCAGCGGCGCCGAATTGAGAACGCCGCGACCATTTTCTTGTCGCGTCATCCGAAATGGCGCAAGCTTTCACTCCGATTCGATTTAATGGTGGTGAGCCCTTGGCGATGGCCGAGCCACCTGCCCGACGCGTGGCGCCCCGACCGCAGCGGGGCCGTTCTCTAACAGTATTGGCGCGGTGCCCGAGCCGGAAGGCAGGGCTGGCCGCCGCACTTGTGCTCCTTCTGGCTGGTTCACTCTCCCTCTCCGCATGCGCGGAACTCGTCATCGGCGCGGCGACGACGACCGGCGTCGCAATCGCCGAGGAACGCTCGGTCGGCGACGCGGTCGACGACCTGACCATTCGGGCCGAGCTCAACCACCTCTTCTTCCGCGACAATGTCGAGCTTTATCGGGACGTGTCGTTCAGCGTGGTCGAGGGGCGTGTTCTGCTCAAGGGCACCGTGCCCACGCCTGAGAACCGCATCCATGCGCTTGGGCTCGCCTGGAGGGCTGCCGGCGTTCGCGAGGTGATCAACGAGATTCAGGTGACCGACGACAGCGGCATTCTGGACTACGCGCGGGACACGTGGATTTCGGCGCAGCTCAAGGCAAAGCTTCTGGTGGACGGCGATGTCCTCTCCATCAACTACAGCGTGGAGACGGTCAACGGCACGGTCTTCCTCTTGGGAATTGCGCAGGACGAGGCGGAGCTCGCGCGGGTAACCGAGCATGCTCGTGGCATCGAGGATGTGAAGCGAGTCGTGAGCCATGTGGTGATGAAAGACGACCGCCATCGCCCGGTGACACCTTGACGACCGGCCCCGCGATCGCCTGCTCGGACCGCACCGGTAGCCGGAGCCTTCGCCCGTGGCGCCGCGTAAGGTTGGGCGCTGGGCTCGTCCTCGCGCTGACCGGGCCACTATGTCTCGCCGGTTGCGCGGACGTCATCGTAGGCGCGGCCACCACAACGGGTCTCGCGGTCGTCGAGGAACGTACGGTCGACGACGCCGTCAAGGACCTGACGATCCAAGCGGAGCTCAACCATCTCTTTTTCCAGGACGATCTCGCGCTTTACAACGACGTGTCACTCAGCGTGGTGGAGGGCCGCGTCCTGCTCAAAGGTAGTGTACCGACGTATGACGACCGAGTTCGCGCAGGTTGGATCGCCCGGCAAGGCACGCGCGTTCAGGAGGTGATCAACGAGCTGCAGGTGACCGGCGAGGGCGGAATCCTGGACTACGCGAAGGACAGGTGGATTTCGTTTCTGCTTGGGGCCAAGCTGCTCGTCGACCTGGATATTCTGTCGGTCAATTACGACGTGGAGACCGTCAACGGCACGGTCTACCTCTTGGGAATCGCGCAGGACGAGAATGAGCTGGAGCAGGTTAAGCAGCACGCCCGCAGCGTCGACGGCGTCGAGCGCGTCGTGAGCCACGTGATCATGAAGGACGACCCCCGTCGGCCGCCGCAACCTGATGACGGGTGACGGAATCGAGGGTGCGCTCCGCGCCGTCGGAACCCTCGAGGACGAAGAGATCGACCTGGCCGATGCCGCGCTGCTGCTCGGCGCCCTCGACATGCCGGGCGCATCGCTCGATGGCTATCGAGCCCATGTCGGCCGGCTCGGCGAAGATGTAGCGGCGCTCGCCCGTTCCGGCGAGCCGCTGGAACGCCGCCGCAGGCACCTCAACGCCGTGCTCTTCGAGGCGCACGGCTATGCCGGCGATACCGAGAGCTACGATGCGCCTGAGAACGCGAATCTGCTCCAGGTCATCGACCGCAGGATCGGTCTGCCGGTCAGCCTCGGCATCCTCTATATCCAGGCCGCGCGGGTGCAGGGCTGGGCGGTGGATGGGCTGGCCTTCCCCGGTCACTTCCTGGTGCGGATGGACGAAGGCGACCGCCGCGTGATCGTCGACCCCTTCCACCAGGGCCAGGCGCTGGAGGCTGGCCACCTGCGCGGCCTGCTCAAGCAATTTCAGGGCGCCGACGCGGAGCTCGATCCGGTCCACTACGCGCCGGTCGGCAACCGGGCGATCCTTCTCAGGCTCCAGAACAACATCAAGTCCCGTGCGCTGCAGGCCGGCGACGGGGCGCGCGCCGCGGCGATCCTGGAGCGGATGCTGCTGATCGCTCCGGAGGCTGGAGGCCTCTGGCATGAGCTTGGCATGGTGCGTACCAGGCTCGGCACCATCAAGGGCGCGGTCGAGGCGTTGGAGCGGAGCCTCGCCTGCCCGCTGCCCGATGCCGTGCGGCCGCGCGTCGAGGCGGCGCTGGCGTCGCTGACGACCAGCCTGCACTGAGCGAGCGGTAGCGGGCGTAATGGGGACTGCGACATGAGCCTCGCCGTGGCCATTCAGATGGACCCGATCGAGGCCATCGACATCGAGGCCGACAGCACCTTCGTGCTCGCTCTGGAAGCGCAAACCAGGGGCCATCGGCTGCACCACTACCTGCCGCAGCATCTCTCGTTGACGGCAGCCGGCGCGGTGGCGACGGTGCGTCCCCTCGAAGTACGCCGGAAGGCCGGCGATCACTTCTCCCTCGGCGCCCCAGAGACTGTCGACTTGGCGGCCATGGACGTGGTCCTGATGCGCCAGGACCCCCCGTTCGACATGGCCTACATCACGGCCACCCATATCCTGGAGCACGTCCAGCCCGAGACGCTGGTTGTCAACGACCCGGCTCACGTGCGGAACGCGCCGGAGAAGCTCTTCGTCACCCGGTTTCCGGAGCTGATGCCGCCGACGCTGATCACCGCCGAGCGCGACATGATTGTCGATTTCCGCGCCCGGCACGGCGACATCATCCTCAAGCCCCTCTTCGGCAACGGCGGCGCGGGCGTGTTCCACGTCGGGCCCGAGGACGAGAACCTCAACGCGCTCATCGAGATGTTCGGCACGTTCTTTCGTGAGCCGATCATCGCCCAAGCCTATCTGCCGGCGGTCCGCGACGGCGACAAGCGCATAATCCTGGTGGATGGCGAGCCGGTTGGCGCCGTAAACCGGGTGCCGGCCGCCGGCGAGGCGCGCGCCAACATGCATGTCGGCGCCCGGCCCGACAAGACCGAGCTGAGCGCCCGGGACCGCGAGATCTGCGCGGCAATCGGTCCGGCGCTCAGGGAACGCGGCCTGATCTTCACGGGGATCGACGTGATCGGCGATTATCTCACCGAGATCAACGTGACCTCGCCCACCGGCATTCAGGAGATCAACCGCCTCGACGGCACCCGCCTCGAAGCCCTCATTTGGGATGCGATCGAGGCACGCCTGAAGGACTCGTAGGCGCGCCGTGGGGCCGCGTCCTACGGCTCGGTGCGAGGGCGCCTGCGCGTGGGCGGCCCGCGGTCTTCGACGCCCCAGTTCGCACCGTCGATTGCAATCACCGTCTCGCCCGTGACGGTGCCCGGATCGAGGCAGGGCACGTTGACGCTGTAGCAGTCGGGCGCCGAGCGCGGCGAGTAAAACGACTTCACGCCGCAGACCGCACAGAAGAGGTGCTCCGCGACGCCGGTGCCGAAGCGGTAGCTTGTCAGCGTGTCGCCGCCGGAGATTAGAGTGAAACGCGCCTTCGGCACCACCAGATGGCGATAGCCGGATTTCCGGCAGATCGAGCAGTCGCAGTCGTGCACCTCGATCTCGGCCGGGGCCTCGCAGGAGAAGCGCACCGCGCCACAGTGGCAGCCGCCCCGGTGTGTGACGAGCGCGCTCATGCTCAGCGGATCGCCGCGCGGGTGGCGGGTGCGGCGGGCAACACGCGCATTCAGGCCGTCTCCCCTGCGCGTCGCGGAAACGCCCGCCGTAAACGTTGGCGGGCGCGGGCCGGAGACTGGAGCGGGCGATGGGATTCGAACCCACGACCCCAACCTTGGCAAGGTTGTGCTCTACCCCTGAGCTACGCCCGCAAGCGCCCAGCTCCGTGCGATGCGATAGTACGCGTTCAGCGCGCCCGCACAAGCCGCAATCCCGCCGACACAATTCCGACCGAAAAGCTATGCTCGGCGCGTGCACCTCCCTCCTTGAGCAGATGGCGATTGACGCTGACCCGACGCGAGGGTAGGAGGGGCGCGGACCGAAGGCGCCGCGTCGCACGCGGGTCCGTCTTGAGGTCCGACGGCGGGCAGTTCGTCGGTCGTGCTGCGGCCAGCCCGTCGGTGAAGGAGCGAATATCCTGCATCACGTCATTGGTCCGCGATGTGCGGCTGGGCGCCACACCGGCGCCTGGGCCGTGCCGTCGCGCGAAGACCCGCAGGGAGCGGCGCGATCGCCGCAATGGAGGAATTTCCGTGGAATTGAATGAGGGATTTGCGGATCTCGGCTTGAGCGAGCCGCTGCTCGCCGCCGTTGCCGGGGCCGGCTACGAGGCGCCGACGCCGATCCAACACAAGGGCATCCCGCTCGTCCTGCGGGGCGTCGACCTGCTGGGTTGCGCCGAGACCGGCACGGGCAAGACCGCGTCCTACGCGCTGCCGATCATCGATATCTTGAGTTCGGGCATTGGCAAACCGCGCATGCCGCGCTGCCTGATCCTGGCGCCGACGCGGGAGCTCGCACAGCAGATCG
>JAPPKP010000346.1 GCA_028819955.1 Rhodospirillaceae bacterium
CAGCGCTTCTCGATCAGCAACTACCACCGGTGGCTCGGCACCATCGACGAGACGGTCAGGTTCTAGCCATGCTGGAGGTGATCAAGCCCGGTCTCGAGACCACGGTGCAGGACTGGCCGGGGCGGATCGGCTACTGGGAGCAGGGCTTCCCGTTCTCGGGCCCGATGGACGACTGGTCCTTCCGTCTCGCCAGCCTGCTGGTGGGCAATGCGCCGGACGCCGCCGGCCTCGAATGCCAGTTCACCGGGCCAGCGCTCCGCTTCGGCCGGGATGCCGTGGTCGCCGTCACCGGCGCCGACATGCAGCCCGCCCTCGACAACGCCCCCGCGCCCATGTGGGAGAGCTTCGCGGTCCGCGCCGGCCAAGTGCTGACGCTGGGGTTCGCGCGCCTCGGCGCCCGCGCCTATCTCGCCGTGGCAGGCGGTATCGACACGCCGCCGGTGCTGGGCTCGCGCGCGACCTTCCACCAGGCCGGCATTGGCGGGCTCGACGGATACGCGCTCAAGGCGGAGCAGAGCCTGCCGCTCGGCGACGGCGCCGGTAAGCCCGGCCGGCGCGTGCGCCCCGAATGCCGGCCACCGCTTAGCGGCGAGCGGGTGTGGCAGATGGAGGCGGTGCCCGGCCCCAACGACGACTGGATCGACGAGGCCGGCCACCGCCGGTTCCTGGAGAGCGACTGGACCGTGCAGACGCGGAGCAACCGCACGGGCTTTCGGCTCGACGGGCCGGCCTGGAGCTTCACGGCGAAGGCGACCGACAAGCGCCCCGAGCATGGCGAGGACCCCTCCAACATCCTCGACCACGGCTATCCGGTAGGCGCGGTCAATCTCTGCGGCCAGACTCCGATCATCCTGGTCAACGACGGGCCGAGCACTGGCGGCTTCATCAATCCCTACACGGTGCCGTCGGCGGCGTTCTGGAAGCTCGCGCAGTCGAAGCCGGGCGACGTCTACCGCTTCCGCGCCGTCTCCGTGGACGAGGCGCAGGACACGCGCCGCGCGATCAACCGCCTTATTGCGGAGCCGAGCATCGAGACGGTCTGAGCCCGGCCGGATTTGACCGGGCGCCGGATCAGTTCATGCCGACGAAATCGTCCGCCGAGACCAGGTCGGCGTAGAGTGGCAGAATCTCCACCATGGCGTCGTAGTTCTGGTCGGTGAAGCCGCTGGTGCAGTCCTTCAGTACCGTCGCGCTGTAACCCATGTTGACGGCGCGCTTCACCGTGGTCGCCACGACGTGCTCGATGCACTGGCCGACGACATAGACGCGCTTGATCCCCCGGTTCCTGAGAATCAGGTCGAGATCGGTGCCTTCGAAGCTGTCCGAGCCGAAGTTGATGACGATGATCTCGCTGCCCTCCGGCTTGAGTTCGTCGATCACGTCGGCGCCCCACGAGCCCACCAGGCACTCGTTGTTGTCCTTGGCCTCCTTGAGCAGGCCGCAGGTGTCGTCCGGCAATTCGGGAAAGCCCGGCCGCCACGCAATGTTCACGTAGATGACCAGCATGCCGCGCTGCCGGGCGGCGTCGAGCGCGCGCCTTGCATTGCCCACCGATCCGTTCTTCTCGACCTGGGGGAACAGGTACTTGCCCCAGACGCCCTCGGGGTGGGCGACGCCGTTCTGGAAGTGCAGTACGAGGAACGCGGAGTCTGACATGGCCGGTCTTCCTTTCGTCGTGGATCGGTGATCGCGTTCGGCTTGCGAGGTTTACGACAAGTCGAGGCGGCCGAGAAAGCGCGCGATGGCCGCATTCACCACAGCGGGCTGCTCCAGGTTGACCGAGTGCCCGGCATGCGCCACCCGCGCGAAGGTCGCATCGGGCAGGGCCTCCGCCATCGCCTGCGCGCGCTCGATGGGGAGCGGCACGTCCTCCTCGCCGTGGATCACAAGCGCCGGCACGTGCACGGCCACGAGGCGCCCGGTGATATCCGCCTTGTCGAGCCAGGAGCGGCCCTGGTAGAGCACCGCGCGCGCCGGCACCGTCGTCGCCCAGCGGTCGACCCAATGCTCCACGAGCGCCGGGTTGCGCTCGAGCGTCGTCTCGCCGAAGCAGAAGGGCGCGACCCACTCGGCGAAGTCTCGCGGCACCATGCCGTCCACGCCCAGCTTGTCGAATTCCCGGTGGTACGCCTCCCGCTCCTCAGGAGTGTAGTCTTTCGAGGTACCGGCGATGACCATAAGCCCGCGCAGACGCTCCGGATAGGCGAGGGCGAATTCGAGGGCCATGAAGCCGCCGACCGACATGCCCGCGAGCACGCATGTCTCAATTCCGAGATCGTCCAGGAGAGCGCGGCAATCCTCCACCAGGTCGCCCAGGGAATGCGCGGCAGGCTCCCCGGTGAGCACACGGCTGTTGTAGGCGATGGCCCGGTAGCCCCGCTCGGCCAGATGTTCGAGCTGGAGATCGAACATCGTCGCGTCCATCAGCGTCCCGTGGCTGAGGACCACCGCTGGGCCCGCTCCCTTCTCGATATGGCGGCCGTGATAGCCCACGGGCGTCTCCAGCTACGTCACCGGGTCCGGTGCGTCGGTCATGTGTGCCTTCCAGCCCTCGGTGGTCATGACATGGACGAGCGCATCGACCGCGTCCCACACATCGACGTAGCGCAGGTAAAGCGGCGCGATGCCGAAGCGGAGAATATCGGGTTCGCGGAAGTCGGCGACGACGTTTGCGGCGCGCAGCGCCTTGGAAACCGGGTAGGCGTGTTCGTGCCTGAATGAGACCTGGCTGCCGCGCTTCGCCGGCTCGCGCGGGCTTGCGAGCGTAAGGCCGTCGCCCGCCAGCCGTTCGCCCACCAGGCGGATCATGAGTTCGGAGAGGCTGCGGGACTTCCGGACGACAGCGTCCATGTCGACGCCGTCGAAGCAGCGCACGCCGTGCATGACGGCGCGGAGCGAGAGGATCGGCGGGGTGCCGACGAGGCACTTCTCGATGCCCTCGGTGGGCCGGTAACGATCCTCGAAGCCGAATTGATTGGCGTGGCTGAACCAGCCGGTCACTGCCGGCCTGTAGGTATCGACGACGCTCTGCGCCACGTACATGTAGGCCGGCGCGCCGGGGCCGCCGTTGAGGAACTTGTAGGTGCAGCCGACGGCGTACTCCACGCCCCAACGGTTGAGCGCGAGCGGCACCGAGCCGGCGGAGTGACTCAGGTCCCAAATCACGGGGGCGCCGTGCTCTTTGCAGAGCGCGGTGATCGCCGCCATGTCGTGCATCGCGCCCGTCCTGAAGTTCACATGGGTGAGCACGACGAGCGCGGTGTCATCGTCGATCGATCCGGCAATGCTCTCGGGTTCTACCAGGGCGAGGGCGAACCTCTTCTCGAGCAGATCGACGAGCCCTTCCAGAATGTAGACGTTCGTGGGGAAGTTGCACCGCTCGGTGACCACATTGCGCCGGCCCTCGCCGCGGCGCAGCAGCGAGGCCGCCAGCTTGAATAGATTAACGGATGTGGAATCCGCGACGATGACCTCGCCCTCGGACGCACCGATCAGCGGCGCGATGGCATCGCCAGCCTCACGGGCGAGAAAGAACCAGTCGGCGTCGAGCCAGCTTTCGATGAGACCCTGGCCCCATTCCTCCCGGACCACGCGGTCTATATCGGCGGCGGCGGTCTTGGGCAGGGCGCCCAGGGAGTTGCCGTCGAAGTAGAGCACGCCCTCGGGCAGGGTGAACCGATCCCGGCAGTGGGCCAGCGGGCTCTCCCGATCCAGCCGCTCGCACATTGCGCGATCCATAGGGGCAGCCTCGGTGTCGGTCAGAATCGTGTTCGGTGGTCCGCTTCGGCGGCGGCCTGGTCGAAGCCGAAGTAGGCCTGCTCGACGCGCTCGTCGGTGAGCGCGCTGCAATCGCCTTCGAGTTCGATCTGGCCCGAGCGGATGATGTAGATGCGGTCGCCGTTCTCCAGCGCTCGGTGGGTGCTCTGCTCGACCACCAGCAGGGTGATGCCCTCGTCACGCAGGCCCTTGAGTATCTCGTAGACGGTGTCCACCACCATCGGGGCCAAGCCAAGGGAGGGCTCGTCCAGCAGGATCAGCCGGGGCCGAGTCATCAGCGCACGCGCGATTACCAACTGCTGCTGCTCGCCGCCCGAGAGCTTGCCGCCGGGGGTGGAGAGTCGCCCGCGCAGGAAGGGGAAGCTCTCCAGCATGCGCTCGAAGTCGGCCCTCACCTGCTTGCGGTCGCGGCGCATCTGGCTGCCCAGCAGGATGTTCTCCTCCACCGTGAGCTGGGTGAAGACGTGGCGCCCCTCCGGCACCATGGAGAGGCCCAGGCGCGCGATGGTCTCCGGCGCAAGGCCATTCACCGAGCGGCCGGCGAGCCTGATGTCGCCCTCGGCCGGCGGGTGCAGGCCCGCAATGCTCCGCAGTGTGCTCGATTTGCCGGCGCCGTTGGGGCCCACCAGGCAGACGATCTCGCCTTCGCCCACGGTGAGCGAGACGCCGCGCACCGCGCGGAGCCGCCGGTAGCGGACGTGCAGGTCCTCAACCTCAAGCATCGCCTGACTTGGTCCCCAGATAGGCGCGGAGCACGTCGGGGTTCACCTGGATCTCGTCCGGCGGCCCCTCGGCGACGGTGCGCCCGCTCTCGATCACGTGGATGCGGTGGCAGGCCCCCATGATGACCCGCATGTTGTGCTCGATCAGCAGCAC
>JAPPKP010000036.1 GCA_028819955.1 Rhodospirillaceae bacterium
AAACCGGACAACTCGTGTGCTACCTAAACCGGACACATCATCTGCTAGCGACAGAAAATCGAACAAACGCTTGCCCAAACCCTCCGAGTCCGGAATGATCCTTGGTTGTGGTGGAAACCGACGGGAAGCGCAGGGACAACCGCCGGGGACGCATCCTCGACGCGGCCGCGGTCGAGTTCGCGCGCTCCGGCTACAGCGCGACCTCGGTGCGCGACATCGCCGCCGCAGCGGGCATCCTTCCGGGTTCGATGTACTACCACTTTGCCTCCAAGGAGGACTTGCTGGCGGCGGTTCACGAGACCGGTATCCGGCGGATCAAGGAACGCGTGCTCGCGGCCGTCGAGACGGCAGACGACCCCTGGGGCAGGCTGGAGGCCGCCTGCGCCGCCCACGTCGAGACCCTGCACCAGAGCAAGGACTACGGCTCGGTCATCGCGACCGAGTTCCCGCGCCGACATTCGCCGAAGCTCCGCGCACGCATGATCGAGGAGCGCGACGACTACGAGAACGTCTTTCGCACGCTGATCGACGACCTGCCGCTGCCAGAGGGCACGAGCCGCAAGTATTTTCGGCTCGCGCTGATCGGCGCCATGGCCTGGTCGATCGCCTGGTACCGGCCGGGCGAGGATTCGGCGGAGGAGATCGCGCGCCACATCGTCAACCTGTTCCGCCCGGCGAAGGAGGCAGGATGAGACTCAAAGGCAAGATCGCGGTGGTGACAGGCGCAGCCCGCGGCATCGGCGCCGCCTGCGCCCGGCGCTTCGCCGCCGAAGGTGCTGCGGTCGTCATCGGCGACATCCTCGAAGAGCTCGGTGAGGCCACGGCGCAGTCGATCCGCGAGGCCGGCGGCACCGCCGCCTTCGTCGCCTGCGACACCGGCGACGGACCGCAGGCGCGCGCGCTGATCGCGGAGGCGGTCTCGCGCCATGGCCGCATCGACGTGCTGGTGAACAACGCCGGCATCTTCACCATCGCGGACTTTCTCGACGTGACCGAGGAGGACTTCGACCGGGTGCTGCGCGTCAACCTGCGGGGCTACTTCCTGGTGGGCCAGGCGGCCGCGCGGGCGATGGCGGATGCGGGCTCGGGCAGCATCATCAACATGTCCTCACTGAACGGGGTGATGGCGATCGAATCGATCGCGGCCTACGTGGTCAGCAAGGGCGGGGTGAACCAGCTCACCTCGGTCATGGCGCTCGCGCTCGCGCCCAAGGGTATCCGCGTGAACGCGATCGGCCCGGGCACGATCCTCACCGAGCTCTCGGGCTCGCTGCTCACCGACGAGGCGGCGCGGCGCCGGGTCCTCTCCCGCACCCCCATGGGCCGCGTGGGCCAGCCGGAGGAGATCGCTGGCATCGCGGTCTTCCTCGCAAGCGACGATTCGTCCTACGTCACGGGTCAGGTAATCTATGCCGATGGGGGGCGCATGCGGCTCAACTACACCATGCCGGTAGACGGCGGGTAGCGAAGGCACCGACCGGGCCGGGGCTGGCGCGCAAGCCGCGACAGATAGGGAGAGCGGCCATGGCTGACGAACGGAGGACTTTGATCCTCACCGGTGCGAGCCAGGGAATCGGACACGCAACGGTCAAGCGTTTCAGTGCGGCGGGCTGGCGGGTCATCACCGCCTCGCGACGGGCGTTTTCGGAAGATTGCCCGTGGGAGGCAGGGCCCGAAGACCACATCAGGATCGACCTCTCCGACCCGGAGGACGTGCGGCGCGGCATCGAGGAGATGCGCGGGCGCCTCAACGGCGCGCCGCTGAGCGCGCTGGTCAACAACGCGGGCATCTCGCCCAAGGGCGATAACGGCATCCGGCTCGACAGCCTGAGCACCGACCTCGATCTCTGGCGCGAGGTCTTTCAGGTCAACTTTTACGCACCGCTGGCGCTGGCGCGTGGCCTCTTCGAGGAGCTGAAGCAGGGCCAGGGCAGCGTCGTCAACGTGACCTCGATCGCGGGCGGCCGGGTCCACCGCTTCGCCGGCAGCGCCTATGCAACTTCGAAGGCGGCGCTGGCGTCGCTCACCCGCGAGATGGCGGCGGATTTCGGTCCGCTTGGCATCCGCGTCAACGCCATCGCTCCGGGGGAGATCGACACGCCCATCCTCTCGCCGCAGGCCAACGACCTGCTTCCGGCCATCCCGATGGCGCGCCTCGGCAAGCCCTCGGAGGTGGCGTCCGCGATCTACTTCCTTTGCTCGGATACCGCCGCCTACATCACCGGGGGCGAGCTCCACGTCAACGGCGGCGAGCACGTCTAGGGGCCCGAAAGCACTGCGACGCCCCGAAAGGCGCCGCAGCTGATCTGACGGAGACCGCTCAGGCGGTCTGGAACTCGTTCCAGCGTTTCACGACGAGGATGTTCTCGTCCATGATCGAGTTCCACACGGCGACCCGGCCCATACGGTTCGCGAACGAGCCGCCGTCGCGAACGTGGCCGGGCTGCTCCATTACGTTGCCAAAGGGGTCCTTGACCTCGCCCTCGGCGGGCTTGCCCTCGTACCAGTAATCCCACTCCCAGGGTTCCATGAAGCCGCGCGAGTTCTCGGGCGTGCACATGTAGTAGCCCTGCTTGGAGAAGTAGGCTCCGGCCGGACCCGAATGGTACCAGTTGAAGTAGTCGTAGAGGGCGCCGAGCTTCTTGCCCTCGACGTGGCGCGGGATCATCGCGCCGAGCGCCCAGGCCCGGTAGCCTTCCTTGAGGTCGAGGTAGATGCACGGCACGCCGCGTGCGCGCACCGCCGCCACCGCCGGCGACCACATGGACTGCAGCACCACCTCGCCCGAGGTCATCAGATTGACGGAATCGTTGAAGGTGCTCCAGAAGGCACGGAAGTGCCCGTCCTTCTTGAGCTGGATCAGCCGGTCGAAGGTGTAGTTGATCTCGTCGACCGTCATGTTGCCCTTGTCGCCGTACTCGATCTCCCCGTTGGCCTGGAGCGCCATGGCGATGTCCATGATGCCGATGCCGGGGAAGTTCTGCAGCGCCGTCCTGCCGTTGAACTCGGGGTTGACGAACTCGGCCCAGGTCTCGATCGGGCGGCCGATTTTTTCCGGCTGCGCTCCAAGGGTGTCGGCGTTGAAGGTACCGGGCACGATGGTCATCCATTGGCTGGATTCAGGCTCGACGAAGTCCCTGCCGTCGATGGCCGAGGTCCAGCAGTAGCGTGACGGGTTCATCCCGTCCCCGTACCAGGCGTCGGCATGGATCGTACCGCTCTTCTTGTAGATCCCGAGCAGCTGGTCGAAATGCTCAAGCTTGGTGATGTCGATCGCCTGCATGTTGCCGGTCGGGAAGATTTGCGGGAACTGCTCGAGATCGGGCTCGAAGAGGTCGGCCGATCTCGGCTGCGTGATGGCGCGCTGGCCGATGGTGTTGAGGTCGACCGCCGACATGTTGAACTGGAAGCCCAGCGCCTCTTCGGCCATCGCCTCGTAGGTGCTGGAGATCGTCACCGCCGTGCCGATCATACTGATCTCGATGTCCTTGATGTCCTGCGACCAGACGGTTGGGAAACCGCCGATGCTCGCGCCGGCTGCCACGCCTGCGACCGCTGCCGAGCCCTTGAGTACGGACCGCCTGGAAATTCCTGTCTTCTTGAGATCTGCCATGAGCCTGCTCCTCCCCATTATTGCATTCGTGCCGCACCGCACGCGGTGCGATCGAGGAGGAGCCGACGAGCAGGGCGCCCGTCGGCGCCGCCCGTCGCGTCGGAGCAGCACCTCTCCACGCCTTATGGCTCAACCGGGAGTATGCGGCGCTGCGCCACGCGGCGCAAGCGCGACACCGGGCCGGGTCACGCGCGCGATTACGTGTCAGTCGGAGGGGAGAGGTGGTCGGCACGTGGAGCCGCGCACCTTGATTTCACCCTGCAACTGGACCGAGGGGATTGGCGTGCCGTCCGTAAGGTAGTCGCAGATCGCCTGCGCGCTCTCCTGGCCCATCGCGGCGACGGGCAAGCTTATGCAGGTTAGGCGCGGATAGCTGTGTTCGGACCAGGAGATGTGATCGAACCCGATGATCGACATGTCCCAGGGCAGGCGGAGGCCACTCCGCTGAAGCTCGAACATCGCGCCGAGCGCGACAAGATCGGTGACGCAAAGCAGTGCGGTGGGCCGCCGGTCCCATGCAAGGGCCTGCTTCGCGGCAACCACGCCACCCCCGACGCTCAGCTCCGTCTCTATCTTTCGCAGCGAATGCACGCCTTCGACGGATTCCGCGCCACGAATTCTGAGACGGGCTCGGTCATTCTGCGCCGTGGGCCCGGAAATCAGCGCGACATCCCTGTGTCCGAGTTCGAGCAGATGCCGCATGGCCTGGCGCCCCAGCTCGACGTTGTCGTAGCCGATGGTCGGCAGTGAGGCTGAGGCTTCGTAGATCGACGTTGCGACCACGGGCGCTCTGAACCGCTTGGCCAGACCGGTGAGCTCGGGTTCGTGATCCAGTCCTGTAACGATCAGCGCTCTCGCGCCCATTTCGAGCAGGGATCGGGCACGTTCGAGCTCCACGCGAGGGTCCATGCCGGTCGTGGCAATGAGCAGGCGATAGCCGTTGGCGTCCAGTCTGGCTTCCAGCGCTTCCAGAAACGCCGCGAAGATCGCGTGATTGATGTTGGGGATCACGGCGCCAACGGTGTTGGTG
>JAPPKP010000081.1:0-25748 GCA_028819955.1 Rhodospirillaceae bacterium
CGTGGGCGAGGCGCTTGTAGTGATTGTGCACGGCGACGGAGAGCACGCGCTTGGCATGGTCCTGACCGATCACGTAGTCGGCCAATACCTCACAGATCTCGGAGGGGGTCGGTACGCCGTCACGGCTCTTGACCCGGGCGCTCTTGTGCTCCTCCCGGATAATGTCCATGCAGAGCTCAACGCACTCGTCGCAGATGAACACGGTCGGCCCCGCGATGAGCTTGCGCACCTCGTGCTGGCTCTTGCCGCAGAAAGAGCAGTACAGCGTGTTCTTCGAATCGCCGCCGCTGGACTTGTTCATGTCCGCTCCGTACCGTCGCTTGCCGAGGCTTGCCCGCTTAGGTCGCCCTCAGGCTCGCGACGCTCTTCTCCAGACAACCCGAACTCCGTGAGGTTGGCAAACACCCTGGCCCGTGTCTAGGCCCAACATTCGGTGAAATCCAGGCCCCATATCTAGTGCTTTCCGGCCCAATTTTGCAGGTCGGATGCACCACGCATCCGCCTGCTCCAGCCAACTGCGGCCTCTAGCCTCCCTTCTTGGTACCGCCCTTGGGCTCCGAGTCGTCTGGGGTCTCGGGCCGCCGTGCCACCACATCATCCACGATACCGAAGTCCTTGGCTTCGTCGGGAGTCATGAACTTGTCACGCTCCAGGTTTTCTTCGATGATCGCAAGGTCCTGGCCGGTATGGCTCACGTAAATTTCATTGAGGCGCTGGCGCAGCAACAGGATTTCCTTGGCGTGAATCTCGATGTCGGTGGCCTGCCCCTGAAAGCCGCCGGAGGGTTGATGCAGCATGATCCGCGCATTGGGCAGGGCGAAGCGCTGCCCCTCGGCGCCTGCCGCAAGCAGCAGCGAGCCCATGGACGCCGCCTGGCCGATGCAGAGCGTCGCCACCGCCGGGCGCACATACTGCATCGTGTCGTAAATCGCGAGCCCGGACGTCACGAGGCCGCCGGGGCTGTTGATGTAGACGGAGATGTCCTTGGTCGGATTCTCCGATTCCAGGAACAGGAGCTGCGCGGTTATCAAACTCGCCACCTCATCGCCGATGCCGCCGGTGAGGAAAATGATCCGCTCCTTGAGCAGGCGCGAATAGATGTCGTAGGCGCGCTCGCCCCGGTTGGTCTGCTCCACGACCATGGGCACGAGGGTGTTGGCGTAGGTGTCGACGATATCCGCCATGACGTTCTCCCTTCCGGCGGGTCGGATCAGCCCGATTCGCCGGGCGCGGCGCTGTCGCCCTCGCCGGCTTCGGTCGACTCGCTCTCGCCGGCAGCAGGTTCTTCGGATTTCGACGGCTTTTCGTCTTCGTCCGGGTCGCGCAGCAGCGTTTCCACGTCCACCACCTCATCAGAGACCGTGGCGAGCTCGCTGAGGAACGCGATCACCTTGTCCTCGAACACCGTTGGGCCGAAGCGCTCCAGCGCCTGCGGCTGGCTCCTGTAGTACTCGAGGAGTCGCTGCGGCTCGGGATGCCCGCGGGCGCTCGTCATGGCGGCGCGGAGCAGATCCTCCTGCTCGACCGATATGTCGTTGGCCCCGCCTATTTCCGCGATCAGCAGACCGAGGCGCACCCGCCTTTCGGCAATCCTGCGAAACTCGTCTCGCGCTTCGTCCTCTGGTTGATCGAGGATTGTGGCGATCTCCGCTTCGGCTCGTTTTGCGTCGTTCTCGATTTGTTGCCACACGGCGTCGAACTCACGCTCGACCATGCCGGGCGGTACGTCAAACTTGTAGCGCTCGTCGAGGACATCGAGCAGCGAGCGCTTGAGGCGGGCCTGGGAGGCTTGATCGTACTGCTCCTGAATCTGCGCTCGCACCGCGCCGCGCAGCTCGTCCAGGTTCTCGGCGCCCCGGCGTTCGGCGAAGGCGTCGTCGAGCGCGGTCGGCAGCCGCTCCTGCACCTCCTTGACCGTGATCTTGAAGACGGTCACCGCCGCTGCCGCTGCGGACTGATCCTGCTCACCGGCTTCCGAGTCGGGCGTCTCGGGCGCGACGGTCACTTCACGCTCCTCGCCTGCCTGAGCGCCGACGAGCTGCTCCCTCATTTCCGGCAGGAGCGCTTCGGTATCGAGCTCCAGCGGCACGTCCGTGCCGCTCCGCTCGGGCGCAGGCTTGCCGTCGACCTCGACGGCGATGTCGACCAGAAGCTGGTCGCCTTCCTGGGCCGGACGCGGCGTCTCGACCGGCTCGAAACGCCTTTCGGCCTCGGCGAGTCGACCGAGCGCCTCCTCCACCGCGTCCTCGGTCACCTCGGCCTTGAGCCGGGTGACGGTGAGGTCGGAGAAGTCGCCGAGCTCGATGGTCGGCAACACTTCCATCCCCATGGTGAACTCGAGATCCTTGCCCTCGTCGTAGGCCGTGATTTCGATCTCGGGCTGCATGGCCGGGCGGAGCGCGCGCTCCGCCAGGACCTCGCGCGAGCGTGTCTCGATCGTCTGTTGCAACACCTCGCCCAGCACGCGCGGCTGAAAGCGGCGGCGCACGATCGAGAGCGGCACCTTGCCGCGCCGAAAGCCCTTCATGGTCACGGTCTTGCGCAGCTCGTCGAGCTTGCCCTCGACCTCGGATTCGAGATCGGCCGCCGGCACCGTCACCTTGAGCTCACGCTTCAGCCCCTCCGAGAGGGTTTCCGTTATCTGCATGGTCGAATGCTCATGTCGTACTCCGCATGGCCAATGGCGCCCGTCGGGAGGCGGGCGCCACCGGCGATGGTGCGGGCGAAGGGACTCGAACCCCCACGGCCTTAGCCACGTGGTCCTAAACCACGCGCGTCTACCAATTCCGCCACGCCCGCGCGCCCCCGGCCAATCCTAGGATCGTAAAGCGCTCCGGAGCCGGAGCGGCTTCGGGCGCCCTATAGCACAGAAGAGCGCCGATAAGCCAAGACGCCGGCCGCCGTCGTTTCCGACTTGAACGATGGCCCGTGGACTGATGGTATCGCGCCCTGGATGGGTGGCCGAGCGGTCGAAGGCACCGGTCTTGAAAACCGGCAGGGGCGCGAGTCCCTCGTGGGTTCGAATCCCACCCCATCCGCCACTCCACTTAGATAACTCTTCGCTTCCGAATAACATTTTGGGTCTTGCCTGGCTCAGGGGATTTTGTCGGAGGTAGCGTAGCAGGGTTTTGTACTTGTCGGCTTTGCGATGGTCGAAGCGCCATTCGGTTTCCTTGAGGTGCAGGTGGAAGGTGTGCCGAGGGAGGCCCTTCAACTTCGCCAGGCGGACCTTTGCCAAACCCCAGAAGCCTTCGATGCCGTTGATGTGGACGGTGCCGTTGGCGAACTCGTCCTTGGAATGATCGACGCGGAAGCGACCGTAGCCGAGATCGACCAGCCCGTTGTAGCCGCGCCAGCCATCGGAGTTGATGACGGTGCTGGAGTCCACCCGGCCGCGGATGATGCCCTGCAGGGTCGGCTATGCGGGGGCCCGCTCGGCACGGGAGATGGCCCGGCGCTACGCCGAGCGCGCGGGTAAGCCGTGGCCGGTGCCGGTGCGTGACGCGCTGCAGCACGGATATCGGTGACCCGTGCGTTAGAGCACCCTTCGATCGCTCGTGGCCTCTCGGTTAGCGAGGCTCGAACACCAGTTCGGGAACCACCACCTCCCAGGCGTTGCACTTGATGGTGTCGTGAAACTTGGGGTCGGTGTCCTTGCGGCTCCAGCCGACGACGGCGAACACAGTGGATGCGCGGCAGCGCATGCCCGCCGGCGGCTTGAAGCCCTTGGCAAGACGGCCCACGGCCCTGCCCTTCTCATCCAGCAGCAGCCAGCGCCCGTGATGTGAGGGGCGCGTCACCAACGGGTCACCGGGCTTGAGCGCGGCGATGGCGCGGTGGATCGGATCGCGCTCGCCCCGGCGGCCGGCAAAGCCCAGGTCCACGTCCTCGAGCGTGGCCCGCACATGGCGATACAGGAGTTCAGGCGAAGCAGGCGGTAGCGCGGCCGGCGCGCGATGGACCGCCGAGGGATGGTCGATCAGCGCATCCTGCATCCGGTGAGGCCCGCCGAAGCGCGCGAGCGCGAGGGTCTGCTTGGCGCGTGTCATGGCGACGTAGTAGAGGCGGCGCGGCGCGTCCGGGTCCTCGTTGGGATCGCGGCGCTCCCAGCCGCCGTCCAGCACCGCCACGTGGTCGAACTCCAGCCCCTTGGCGCCGTAGGAGGTGACCAGTAGCAGCCCCTGCTGGCGTCGGCGTATCTCGCGGCCCCACTCTGCCAGCCACTCGATGACGTGGTCCACCGGCGCCTCGCCGCCCCCGGTCTCCAGCGCGTGCTCGTCGATGGCTTGGCGCAGCAGGTCGTGCCAGGGATCGCGCGGCCGGGACTTGGCCCACGCCCGCAGGGCCGCCCCATCGACGACGCGGGGCTCTCGCGCTCGCAGCCAGGCGGCGAAGGCGCGGGTCTCGCGCAGGCGCCAGAAGCGCGGAATCTCCTCGTCCCCCATTTGCGCCCGAACGGCGTGCACCTTGCAGTAAGCGCGCACCGGCTCCAGGTACTTCCACTCGCGCGCGATCACCGCGCAGCGCGACCAGTCAAGATCGGAACAGAGCGATTCGAGGCGGAGAAACTCGCCCATCACGTCCTGCGCCTGCGCGACCGGATCGCGACTCGCCGGGAGAATCTGAACGCGCCCCCGCCCCACCGAGTCGAGCGCCTGCCACGCGCCGCCCAGCGGGTCCTTGGCGCGCACCTTGTCGATGTGAATGGGATGCCCGGCCTTCATTCGTTCCCGCGCCGGCTCGATCACGGCGTTGGCCGCTGCGATGATGTGGCCCGTGGAGCGGTAGTTGTCGACAAGGTGCCTGGGCTTGGGCCCGTAGTCCTCTTCGAAGCGGCGGATGAACTCGACCGAGGCGCCCCTGAAGGCATAGATGTTTTGGTCGTCGTCGCCCACCGCAAAGAGGGTGAGCTTGCCGTCCTCGTCCTCCCGCGTGCGCCCGGCGAGTGCCGAGATCAGGTCGTACTGCGCCCCGTCGATGTCCTGATACTCGTCCACCAGGATCCAGCGGAAGCCGGCCAGCAGCCGCTCCCGCTGCTCGTCGGCCTCCTCCGGCAGCAGGTCCTCGCCCTGCAGCAGCGCCGTCGCCCGGCGCATCACCTCGTCGAAGGTGCTGTCGTCGGGGGTCTCCGCCCGGCCGGTGAAGCTCGCGCCGGCGAGGCGCATGGCGAGCCCGTGGCAGGTGAGCACGGTCACGCCGCGCGCGTCGTCGCCGATCAGCGCGCGAAGTCGCCGGCGGATGTCGGCCGCCGCGTGGCGGTTGTACGCGAGCGCCAGGATGCCCCGCGCATTCTCGCGGCGTACGCGGACGAGGTAGGCGATGCGATGCACCAGCACCCGCGTCTTGCCCGAGCCGGGGCCGGCCAGCACCAGCACGTTGGTCTGCTCGCGGTCGTCGGCGACTATGCGCTGCTGGATGGGGTTGCCCAAGCGCTCGACGATGTCCCGCCACGAGTCGGGCGTGGTCTGGCGGCCGATCTCCCTGTCCCGGCCCGGCAGCCAGCGGTCGAGGAACGTACCTTCCTTCAGCGTGAAGTAGTCCTTCGCCAGTCGCATGGCGTCCCGCATGGTGTCGAGGCCGTGCTAGGCGAAGGCCGCCATGACGTGGACCTGCAGGACCTGCTCTTTGTAGTGGAGGGCGAGGGGCTCGAAGTCGGTCTTGGCGAAACCGCGCCTCTCGCCCTTGGCGAGCCGGACGGTCATGGCCGGGCGAAAGACCGCGAGACCCTTGTTGAGGCGGATGACCTCAAGCTCGTGCAGCCACATGAGCGCGCGGTCGAGGAGCTTGTTGGGGTGCCTGACCCTGCTCTTCAGGGCGAGGTCGGACTCGATTGCCTGCAAGAGCGCGCCGAGGGTGGTCTCGGCCAACAGGTCGGTGCCCCGACTCCCCTGCGGCAGCTGGGGCTCTGCGAGCAGATGCTCCAGCAGGAGTCTGGCAGCCTCGCGCCGAAGTTCCGCCGTCTCCTCCAGCGCCGCCCATTCGCGCTGCAGCGTGATGCGCGCCGTCTCCGCGTCCTGCTTGCGCACCGAGAGGCTGCCGGCTGCGCCGTCCTCGCCGCGGCCGTCATTGGCGATGCCACGCACGATGCGCCAAAGCCGCTCGGGCAGCGGATCGGCCAGGCCCTGGTCGCGCAGTACCTGCGACGCGATTCGCAGATGCAGAAGCGCCGTGTCGCCCTTGCCATGATCGTGAGCGTGTTCCCGCATGTGCGCGATGAGTTCGGTCTCCAGCGCCGCTGCCTGCTCCAGGCGCCTCCTGGACGAGCGCTCGACGCCTGCGTGGACGAACGCGGTGATCACCGTCTCGTTGCTCACGATGCCGAGGCGCTCCAGGTCGTAGAGCGCACCGCGCACGCCCTCGGTGCTCAACCCTGTGAGCGCCATCAGCTCGTCAGTGCTGATGCTCTCGTCCTTCCCGGTCGCGATCAGCTCCTCGGCGATTCTCAAGAGTTGGCCCTGATAAGGGTCCGCAATTCTCTCGCGTTCAAGTCGCCGTCTGGCCTCCTCGACCGTCTCCACCCGGAGCGACGAGGGAAACACGTGGACGACGTTCTCCTCCCGGCTCAGCAGGTCGGCTTCTTCCAGCCAGGCGATGGCGGTGCGCACGCGCGTGTCGTCGGTGGCGGAGTCGCGGACGAAGGCCTTTTCCTCATCCTCGCCCAGGATCTCGCCGGCGGTAGCCACCACGTCGCCTTTGAACCGCTTCTTGCGGTCGAGGTTGCGGATCGCCCGGAGGACGCCGTGGATTTCCTGCCGTGTGAGCCGCGTGTGCGCCGACAGGCCAAACTGGCGCTCCACGTCGTCCGGTGCGTAGAGCAGCACGCAGCGCGCCGGCTCCCGGTCCCGACCGGCGCGGCCCGCCTCCTGGAAATAATTCTCCAGCGAGCCGGGGATGTCGGCGTGGACCACGAGGCGCACGTCCGGCTTGTCGATGCCCATGCCGAAGGCGTTGGTTGCCGCGATTGCACGGAGCTCGCCCGCGATGAAGCGCTGCTGCACGTCCTTCTTGGTCTCAGGCGGCACGCCCGCATGGAAGTGGTGGGCCGCCACCTCTTTCAGTTGCAGGAACTCCGCCACTTCCTCGCTTCGCCGTTGCGTCGCGCAATAGACGATAGCGCCGCCCGAGGTATCCGGCGGCAGATGGGACTCCAGGACTTGGTGGATGTGGGCGAACTTCTCGCCGCCTGTGGTCGGGATCACTTCAAAGTTGAGGTTGGTGCGCTCGGCGCCGCCGTCGAAGACCGCGAGCTCGATGCCGAGCTTCTCCCGGAAGTGGCGGACGATGTCCTCGCGCACGTCAGGCTTGGCCGTGGCGGTGAGGCAGAGCAGCGGCGGGATCGGTTCTGAACCCGCCTTCTCGCGGATGAAGCGGCTCACGTAACGGTAGTCGGGCCGGAAGTCGTGGCCCCAACGCGAGAGGCAATGGGCTTCGTCCAGCACCCAGCCGCCGATCTCGCGCTGGTCCAGTGCACGCCGCAGGGAGCGGCTGCGAAGCTGCTCCGGCGCGATCAGGAGGATGCCCGCGCCGCCGAGGCGGACGCGCTCCAATGCCTCGGCCCGCTCGGGCATGGAGAGCATCCCGTTTACGGTCACGCAGCACTCGATCCCGTGCCTTTCCAGCCCCGTCACCTGGTCCGCCATCAGCGCAACCAGGGGCGAGATCACCACCGTCAACGCGCCGGTCTTGTCGTAGTGTGAGATCGCGGGGATCTGGTAGCAGAGCGACTTGCCCGTGCCGGTGGGCAGGATGCCGAGTGCGTGCCTGCCGGCCATGGCCTCCTCGACGATGGCCTGTTGCATGGGACGGCCGTCGTCGTGCGTCGGTTCCGGACGGAAACCGTCGAAGCCGAACCAGCGCTTCAGTTCCCTGCGGGCGTCGTGCCGTTCCCGGCACCAGCCGCAGGCGGGGTCGGTGCAGGCCATGTCCCTCAGCCGGCGCACGAGGCCCCCGGCCTCGGGGAACTGGTGGCGCACCCAGGGCGGCATCACCGAATCGCCGCCGGCGACCGAGAGCCAGGCCAGCGCGTAGGCCAGCGCCCAGCCGGCCCTTACGGTGTTGATTACCAGCTCGCGCGCTTGGGTGGCGCAGGCGGTGTCCTTCATCCTGCGCCCGATCGCCACGCGGGCCTCGGCGTCGGCAGGCCGGGTCGTGCCACGAAGGTCCGCGAAGAACTCGTCGAGAGCACTGTCCACGCCATCGGGCTCGGGCGTAGTCAGCGAGTGCCATGCGGTCAGCAGGTCTGGATCGGCCTTTCCAAGCGCCTCACGCTGCTCACCGAAGACCTTCAGCGCCAGGCGGGCGTCGAGCTCGGGGTCGTTGATGCGCCCGCGCACGAGAGCGCCGTCCTGATAGTGCTTGACAAGGCTGTGATAGGGATTGCGTGGGAAGGCCAGCGGACTGAGCCGAAGCGTGTCGATGACCGGCAGGTTGAGCAGGCGCAGGTCGGGTTTCGCCGCCCTCAGATGGGGCAGATCGAATTCGATCAGGTTGTGACCGAGGAGGAAGGTGACGCCGTCGGCGAGCGCGTCGAGCCTCGTTAGTTGCGATGCCGATCCGCCGCCGTGGTACCCGTGGCCGGTGTCCCCCCGCACCGCGCCGAAGGCGTGGATGCGGCCGTCCTCCTTGCCGACCTCCAGGTCGAGCGAGAGACAGCGAGCCTTGAAGGGTTCGTTTCGCATTGCGGCCGCAGCCAGACCGTTCGATTCGTCCCGGTTCGGTTCGGTACAAAATTCGAAGGTATTTTGCACGCCGCTGGATCAGAGTGGGGAATCCCGCGCGAGTCCGGCGAAGGCTGGCCCGCCGACGCCGCGGCCGCGCACGCCGCGTGGTGGAAGGCGCGCATCGCCCGGCAGAAAGAGATCGATGCCTCCATCGCCGCCAAGGCGGACCACGGGGGGAGCTTCTACAGTCGCTTGGCGTTGCGCGAGGCTCCTTGGCGGAGCTCGAAGCGTTCGTGATCTTGTGCGAGAGATTGCGGCTGATCGACGCGACGGAGCCGGCGAGCTTGTCGAGCGACTGCGCCGAGATCAACAAGATGCTTCACGCGCCGATGAAATCGCTGTCCGCCCGCCACTATCCACTATCCACAGGTCACTATTCGCGGCGTAGACGTCTTCCACCCCTCCGCCACTCTTCAATGGCAATAGGTTGATTAACCGCTATTAAACCGGAGTTCGTGAGAAAGTATCTACTATTTCAACCCCATCTTCCGCGCAATTCCGCGAAACGGCCTGGAACCACTCGGGATGATTCCGCCCCGCCCGGCCGCCGGAAACCGTCTCAGCCGGAGGCGAGACGCCCCAGTACGTTCTCCGTGATGCGCGAGACGTTGTTGTCGTAGTCGTTGTGCGGCAGGGACGGGCACCAGCACATCGAGCCTGCCGCGAACACGCCCCCGCCGGCAGTCGTTTCGTAGTAACTGATGTCGGCCCTGATGCTCGCCTTCTGCCGCTCGACGGGCTCATAGGGCATGGAGAAGTTGAGACAGAGCGGCGAGTGATCGGAGGAGGAGGCGAGCTTCAGCGTGTTGGGCGGCGAGTTGGCCTGAACGCAATCGAACTCGTCGCCGGCTGCCCCACCCATGGCGAGCCCGAAATCGCCGATCGGCTCGTCGTCTGCGACACCTTCGAAGACGAAGGCCGCCCCCTCATCGAAGCTGTCGTCCATGCGGTCGTAAGGCTCCGCCTTGCAGAATCCCTGCGAGGTGTAGCCGGAGCCGAACAGGCGCTCCGGACCCTTGCCGATTCCGCGCCAGCCGCCGCCCAGGGTGCCGGTCGTCGCATGGTAGCGCTCGCCCGGAGCGACCCCCATGGCGCCGAGGCCCCAGGGGTCCTCCTTCCTGACCTCGATGACGTGGGGCCGTGCGGGATCGCGGCTCGTGACCCACCAGGCGCCGTTGCCGCCCAGGTTCATGAGGCTGCCGCCGCCGGACAAATAGGTCTCGAATGCCTTGTGCATGGCGTGGGAGAAGTACTCGGGATGCGAGCCGAGCAGCACGACCCGGTAGGGCGCGAGCAGCGCGGCACCCTCGGCGTCGAGGTCCTCGTCGGTCGCGACATCGAAGGAGAAGCCTTTCCGGTCGAGCCAGTCGACGAGATACATTTCGGCGCCGAAGTGCCTGCCCGCGCCGCTCCAATACGCGGTGAGCTTGGGGCTCAGGTTGAGCACCGGCTTCAGGCGGGAGACCGTGCAGCAATAGCTGCCGTCGGTGTGCGCATCGTAGGTCGAGGGGCCGAGCTGCGCTCCGAACCCGGCCGTGAAGGCATCCTGGCGCGAGAGCACCACCGGATGGTCGCTCGCCAGATCCCACTGGACGAAGTCCTGGGCGTGGAAGCGCTCGTTTGCATAGGCCATGTAGGTGAAGGTGGGGAACAGGAAGAGGATGTCCGCGCGGGGTGCGCCGGGCCCCGGACGGACGAAGAACGGCACGTAGTCCTCTTCATCCTCCGCACCCCTGAGCCGCGCAGCGTAGACGCCGCTCGGCAGGTCATCGGGCACGTCGTACACGAAATCGGTCGCCCAGCCCGCATCGTCGACATCGTCGTCATGGAAGTAGATCGCCCCGTAATGCTCGGGATTCGCCGCGAAGCACGACGAGGAGGCGTCCCAGGCGTGGTCGGTGACCGCGCGGGCCGGGTTGTTGACGACCTGCGCGTGGAGATCATGGGGCCCGGTATCGGGGACGGAGAGGCCAAACGGCGTGGCCGCGAAGTCCCACGCCGCCGCGACGTCGCCGGGCAACTCGCCGCCGCTCTCGATGGCGTCGATCTCGTCTTCCGAGAGAGCGCGCGCGTAGACCCGCGGGCGGTCGATCTTGCCGTTGAAGCACGCCCGGAACGGCGTCTCGTCCCCCGCGGCGGCTCCGAGCGCCGCGATCAGCAGGTCGGCCTCCGTCTCCGGCGCATCGACATCGCTGACGGCATCGCGGCGCGCCGCGTGCTGCACCCAATGCGGCGAGAGCGCGTCCGACGTCGCCTGGACGAGCCGAACGGCGCCGCTTGCCGCATCCCAGCTCGCGGCGACGAAGGTCCAGCGGCGCGGCGCGATCGCGAGGTCCGACCGCAGCCGGAACGTGCGTTCCCCGTCGCTCAGCCGGAACGCGGTCATGCCGGCCTCGTCGATGACGAGGCTGTAGCCCGGACCGTCCGGACCGTCGACCTTACCGACGATCCCCTGCTCGGCGCCCCCCGGCGCGGTGGCGAAGATCCAGGCCGTGACGGCAAGGCCCCGGCTGGTTGCCAGTGCCGGCGCGTGGGCGACGCGCAGATGGGAGCCGGGCTTCATGGTCTGGACGCGGCCCGGATACGTCCCGTTGCAGGCGGCGTCGATCTCCTCTTCCCGGTAGCCGGGTCCTTGCGGGCGGTCATCGGCCTGCAGCAGGCGCACGATGTCGGCACGGTAGGCGCCGACCTCGCTGTTGATCTTGAAGGCGATCGGCGCGCCTTGGCGCACGCTCCAGCAGTCGGCGTAGCCATAGAGTTTCATCGCTGATCCCCCTCTTCTGTCCCGACGTCCCCGGCAGGCTCAGGCGAGCGGCCGCGCCTGCAGCGGATGCAGGCGGTTGCAACGCCCGACGACCAGGAGATTGACCGACATGATGGCCAGTGTCAGCAGGGTCACGGCCGCCACCGGCAGGCGGGCCGGCACGCTCTGCCCATGCGAGTCTTGCCGGCCCTCTTCTAGAACGTCTGCGAAACCGGGGCCCCGAGACGCGTTCGCGCAACGTCACGGGGCCCGCATGATCGCGTGCTTAGTTCAGAAGCACGTACTCCTCGATGTACTTGAAGTGGTTGACGTAGCCCTCGGCCTCGTGAATGCGCGGCCTCACCTGGTCCTCGCGGTAGGCGACAATCGCAGGCTTGCCAACTAGGGCGACCATGTTGGCCTGGGCATCGATCGCGCTGCAGATTTCGCCGAAGAGCGCGTCTCGCTCGGCCCCCGGCGCGGTCTCCTTCGCCTGTTCGAGGAGGGCCGTGAGCGCCTCGTCCTTGAGCATGAACTGGCCGTTCCACACCGCAAAGTCGGGGTCCCACCACGCCGGCACCATGACCGGATCGGTGTAGCCGGCGAACCAGGACATCGCCATGTCGAACTCGCCGGTGACGAAGGCCCGTTCCAGCCATTCGCCGCGCGGCACCGCCTCGACGTTGACCGCCATGCCAATGTCCTTGAGGCTGTCGGCGATCACCTGTGCGATGAGCGGGAACACCGGGACGGTGGGCGAGGCGACGAAACCCACCTCGACCCCTTCGGCGCCGGCCTCGGCGAGCAACATCTTGGCCTTCTCGACGCGCGCAGAGCGCGGTTCCTGATAGGACGGGATGTCATGGCACGCCGCCGAGGAGGGGAAGGCCGCGGGCACCGGATAGTCGACGGCGGCGGTGCCGGCGAGCGCGATGTCCGAGATCTTCTGGCGGTCGAGCCCCAGCACCATGGCCTGGCGCACCCGCTCGTCGGCGAAGGGCGAGCCCCTGTCCGGCAGGGCCTGAACGTCGATGCGGTAGTAGTCGGTTGTCTGCTGGACCACCGTGCTCACATTGGGCGCGCCGGCCAGCAGGACCGGCGTGTCCGGATTGTCGAAATTGGCGATATGCACGCGCCCGTCCCGCAGCGCCCCGATACGGGCCGCGTCGTCCGGGATGACGAGGATCTTGACCTCGTCCACGACGGGATGGCCCTCGCGCCAGTAGTGCGGATTGCGCTGAAGCGTCCAGGACTCGTTCTGCAGGTGCTCGGCCACCATGAACGGCCCCGATCCCAGCATTTCCTTGGTTACGTCGAACGTCCCGGCCTCCAGCTCCTCGAACGGGATGATCGAGGCGTTGACCGACGAGAGTGCCGCCAGCAGCGGGCTGTAGGGCCGCTCCAGCTCGATGCGCACGGTATGCGCGTCGTCCGCGACGATCTCGGTAATGGGTCCGGTCTGGCGCGCCCAGAACGAGCCGATCTCGGGATCCCTCAGCCGGTTGAGGCTCTTCACCACATCATCGGCGGTGACGGAACGTCCGTTCGAGAACTTGGCGTTCTGCCGCAAGTGAAAGACGTAGGTGGTGGGCGAGGGCTGCTCCCACGATTCGGCGAGCAGCGGCTCGAACGTGAAATCTCCCTTGGGCTCGATCAACGTCTCGTACACGAGGAACAGCACCTGCCACGTAACGCCGTTGGTCGCCACGTGCACGTCGAACGAATCGACGTCGTTGGGCTTGCCCCATACGAGCGTGCCGCCCTTCATGTCTTCGGCCGTTGCAGCGGCCCCAAACGATAGCGTGAGAACGGCGGCAAGCGCCGCGCGCTGAATACTCTTGCCCCAAGCCTTCATGGCGTCATCCTCCCCAGAAGGTTGAGAGAGAAGTCTAGCCCGCATCTCTCGCCAAGGTCACGGCCTGCTTGGCGGTCACATCACCGAGCGCCTCTCTCCCGCCTGCGGCGCCTGCGCGGTTGCGCGCCACAAGAGGCGTTCGTTAACCTTTCCGTGCGACGGCTAAGGGGAGGAGGCCGAAGAGCGTGGACGCGGCAGGGCGGATCTGGGTTGCGGGCGCGGGCGGCATAGGCTCGGTGGTGGGGTACCGCTTGGCGCGCGCCGGGCTCGACCCGTTGGTCATCGATGGGTGGGACGACAACGTGCGTGCGATCAACGACGCCGGACTGCGTCTCGCCGGGCAGTTCGGGGACGTCCCGGTCTCGGCGCGGGCCATCGCGTTCGACGATGCTTGCCGGGAGCCGGAACCGCCCGCCATCGTCCTGTTGTGCGCGAAGTCCTTCCAGACCGAGCCCGTGCTTGACGCGCTCGCATCGAAGCTCGCGCCGCCCGCCATCGTCGTGTCGCTCCAGAACGGCATGAACGAGGAGGCGATCGCTGTCCGCGTCGGCGCCGAGAGGACCGTCGGCGCGGTCGTGGTCATGGACGCCGCGCTCGCCGGACCGGGTGTCGCCACACAGGAGAACCCGGACGAACGATCCTTCACGCTTGGCAGCCTTGAGGGAGGACCGAGCGCGGCCGTCGATACGGCCGCCTTCGTGCTGCGTGTCGTGGGCGACGTGCGGGTCTCCGACGATATCCGGGGCGAACTGTGGTCGAAGCTGGTGCACAACTGCATGATCAACGGGGTGTGCGCGCTCACCGGTCTCACCGGAGCCCAGGCGCTGCGGCATCCGCGGGCATGGCCCTTCATCCGGATGCTGGGCCGCGAGGCCGTGGCGGTCTCTCGGGCCCAGGGTGTGACGCTCGGCGCGGCCGGCCTATTCGGCTGCAAGGCCCCGGACTTTCTGGAGGACGGCCGGGCCGCTCGTCTCGAGGAAGCGATCCTCACCGCCTATCCGGAGACCGAAGAGCTCTATCCCTCCATGGCGCAGGACGTGGCGAAGGGGCGGCCGACCGAAATTGGGTGGCTCAACGGGTGGATCGAGGGAATGGGGCGCAAGGCCGGTGTCGCGACGCCCGCGAACAGCCGCATCACCGCGTTGATCGGTGAGGTCGAGCGGGGTGCGCTGAAAGCCGGCGAACAGAACGTCGAACTTCTGGACGAAACGCCCGCGGCCGATACCCCGACGGAAGGAGGCTGAGATGGCGAAGGCGACCGGCCTGACCGAGGCGGAAATCGAAGCGCTGCGTGCTATCGATTCGGGTACCGTGGCCAACGCCGTCGACAGTTTCGGCGAGCGTGAGCGGATTGCCGGCTTCGCTTCCCTGGAGCTTCGCTGCCTCAATCCCGACCTGCCGCCGGTCGTGGGCTACGCCGTAACCTGCACCGAGGACGTCACGACGTCGCTGAGGCGACCGCGCGAGAGCTACGAGGCGCTGCTGCGCGCGATCGAGGAGACGCCCAAGCCGGCCATCGTCGTCTTCAAGGCTCTGGGCCAGGACCGGCTGCGCTCCTGCCATGTCGGCGACATGATGTGCACGCTGCTCCAGCGCATGGGTGTCGTCGCGGTGGTGACCGACGGCGCGGCGCGCGACCTCAAGGCGGTGCGCGAACGCGCGCCGGACTTTCAACTCTTCGCCGCGGGCATGGTGCCGGCGGGCGGCGACTACACCATGTTCGACGTGGGCGGCCAGGTCTCGATCTGCGGCCTCAGGATCGCGCCTGGAGACCTGCTGCACGGCGACGTCAACGGGCTGCTCTCGATTCCTGCCTCGGTCGCCCGACGCGTGCCCGAAAAGGCGCGGCAAATCCGCGAGTTCGAGTCCACCTTCGTCGAGTTCGTCAACGGACCGGACTTCTCGGTCGCCGAGCTCGGCCGCAGGTTCGGGCCGCCATGGGGATAGAAGGGGACGCACGATGACGCCGATGCCGCCACAGCTCACCGCGCAGCAGATCGAGGCGCTCCGGAAGATCGACTCGGCGACGCTGTGCAACGCGATCGAGACCTTCGACGTGCGCGACGCGACCGCCGGCTACGCTTCGCTGGAGCTGCGCTGCATGTTTCCGGAACTGCCTCCCGTGACCGGCTACGCGGTCACCTGCACGGTTGATTCGACGACCCCGCGTCCCGGCGGGCCGAGCGGACTCGATAAGCTCGTCCGCGCGCTCGCTGCGGCACCCAAGCCGGCCATCGTGGTCATGAAGGCCGAGGGGCAGGAGCACCTGCGCAACTGCCATCTGGGTGACGTCCTGTGCACGATCTTCAACAGAATGGATGCCGTCGCCGCGGTGTCCGATGCAGGCGTGCGCGACCTCGCCGGAATTGCCGAGCGTGCGCCGGGCTTTCAGGTGTTCGGTGCGGGCTGCGTGGCATCGCACGGCGCTTACACGATCGTGGACGTCGGCACCACCGTCGCAGTCTGCGGCCTCACGGTCTCGCCGGGCGACCTGCTGCACGGCGATGCCAACGGCCTCGCCTCGATTCCCCACGCCATCGCCGATCGCCTGCCGCAAGCCGCCCAAGAGGTCCTGGAGGCCGAGTCGCGCATCGTCGACTACGTCCAGGGCCCCGAATTCGATCCGGAAACACTCGCCGAGCGCCTGGCCGGCAGGGACTGATCCGGCGGCTGGCGTAGCCGAAGATCCTCGTCGCGTTCCCTACGTCAGGCCTCGGCCACTTCCTCGGCGCGATGACATGCGGCGAGTCCGCCAGCGAGCTCGCGCAATGACGGGCGCTCGGTGCGGCAGCGATCGATCGCCCAGGGACAGCGCGGGCTGAGCGGGCAGCCGACGGTATCGATCGCCTCGATCTCGCCGCGCAGCTCGAAGCTCTCGCGCTCCCACTCAGCGATGGAGACCCGGAGCGCGCGGCTGTAGGGGTGCCAGGGCTTGCCGTAGAACCGCTCGGCATCGGCGAGCTCCATGATTTCGCCGGCATAGAGCACCGCGATGCGGTGTGAGATGTAGCGGGTGGCCGCGAGATCGTGAGAGATGAAGAGGGCCGCGAAGCCTTCGCGCTCCTGCAGCTCCTTAACGAGATTCAGCACCTGGGTCTGGACCGATACGTCGAGCGCACTCACGGCCTCGTCGAAGACCACGAACCGCGGGCTGGTGATCAGCGCGCGTGCGATGGCCAGGCGCTGGCGTTGTCCGCCGGAGAGCTCGTGGGGATAGCGCTCGGCGAAGATCGGTTCCAGGCCGACACGCTCCAGCATCTCGGCGACCCGCTGGCGCACGACAGCTCCGCCTTCGCCGACGACACGCAACGGCTCGCCCACGGAGACGCCCGCGCGAAGGCGCGGGTTGAGCGCCCACTCCGGATGCTGCAGGACCACCGCCAGCCGGCCAGGCAGCGCCCGCCGGCCGCGCGGGAAGGGCCGGCCCTCGAAGTGTACCTCGCCGCGGCTCGGCCGTACCGCGCCCAGGCAGATGCGGCCGATGGTCGTCTTTCCCGAGCCGCTCTCACCGACGAGGCCAAGGGTCTCGCCACCTCGAATGGCGAAGCTCACCGACTTGACCGCCTCGACGGCGCGGCGCTCCCACATCTGGCCGGCCTGGAAGGTCACGCCGGCTCCTTCGAGGCTGATCACGTCGCCGTTCATGCGGACGCCTCGTTCCGCCCGGAAAGGGCGGCGTCCGCCGCCACCTCGGCGGCACGGTGACAGAGCACAGTCTGGTCGGCGACGGTCCGGGTCTCCGGCCGCTCGCTGAGACAGCGGTCGGCGGCCCAGCCGCAGCGCGGCTCGAAGGCGCAAGCCTCGCTGCGTTCCCTCAGGACCGGCTGAAAGCCGGGGATCGGCTCCAGCATGCCGTCGCTCCCCTCGGCGCCCGGCGCCGCCGCCATCAAGGCGCGGGTATAGGGATGGCACGGAGCGTCGAACACGTCACGACTCGTCCCGTACTCGACGACGCGGCCCCCGTACATGACGGCGACGGCGTCGCAATGCTTTGCGATCGCGCGCAGATCGTGGCTGAGGATGATGACGCTCGCGCCAATCTGTGACGGCAGCGACAGCAGGAGGTCGAGGATCTGGTCGCGGATCGAGGCATCGAGCGAGGCCGTAGGCTCGTCGCAGACCAGCAGGCGCGGATCGCGCGCGATCGCCATGCCGATGGCTACCCGCTGGGCCATGCCGCCCGAGAGCTGGTGCGGAAAGCTCCTGGCAACCCGCACCGGCTCGGGCAGGCCGACCCGCCCCATCAGCGCGTGGACCTGCGCACGCCCCGCTCCCTTGCCGAGCGCCCGCGCCATCTGCTTGCCGACGCGCATGGTCGGATTGAGCGCGGTCATCGGGTTCTGAAAGACGAAGCCGATATCGCGCCGTCTCAGGCCTCGTATCTCCGCATCGGCGAGATCGAAGACCGAATCGCCGCCGATCATGAGGTCGCCGCCGTCGCGGCGGGAGTTGAGCGGCAGCAGGCGACCGATGGCCAGTCCCAGCGTGCTCTTTCCCGACCCGCTCTCCCCGACGATGCCGAGCGACTGCGCCGAACCCAGGTCGAGGTCGACCCCGTCGAGCGCCCGCACCGGTCCTTTCGGAGTCTCGAACGTGATCGCCAGCCCGCGGACGTGCAGGAGCGCGCTCATGTCAGTGCCCTGCCGCCCAGCGGATCGAGAAGGTCGCGCAGGCCGTCGCCCAGCAGGTTCACCGACATGATCGCCAGCACCAGTATGCCGGCGGCGGGGAACACGAGCCACGGCGCGATGATCATGTAGACGGCGCCCTGCCGCAGGAGCGAGCCGAGCGAGGCACCCGGCGGCTGGACGCCGAGGCCGAGGAAGCTGAGCGCGCTTTCCACCAGCATGCCGACCGAGAGGGCGTAGGTGAGCTGGATGATGGCGGCGCCCGCCACGTTGGGCAGAACGTGCATGAAAAGGATGCGCCGCGCCGAGGCGCCGCTTACCTCTGCTGCGACCACGAAGCCGCGCTCGACCACGCTCAAGGTGACGGCGCGCACCACGCGCACGAAGAGCGGCAGCGTGACGAGGACGATTGCCGTGATCGCTGCGCCCGCGCCCGAGCCGAGAATCGCGGCCATGAAGATGGCCAACAGAAGCGGCGGGAAGGAGAACAGGACGTCGGCGAGCCGCATCACCAGCATGTCCAGCCAGCCGCCGGCGTAGCCCGCGGCCATGCCTGCGACTATGCCGATTGCCGCGGTCAGCAAGACCGCGGTGCAGGCCAGGAGGAACGTCGCGTTGATCGCCTCGACGATCCTCGGCAGGTTGGAGCGGCCGAGCTCGTCCGTGCCCAGCGGCCAGTCTGCGGTCGGCGCAGAGAGCCGGGGACCCACGCCGATCTGGGTAGGATCGCCGATCGGCAGCAGCGGGCCGATCGCGCTGACGAAGACCAGCAGCACCAACAGGCTGGCGCCCGTTGCGGCCAGCGGATCGCTGCGGGCGAAGGCGACGAGCGCCCACGCTACTCTCCGTGTCTCGCTCACGTGGCGCCCCGGCGCGTCCCGATGCGCGGATCGAGGATCACGTAGAGCACGTCGGCGAGCGTGTTGAGGCCGACGAACATGGCGGCGGCTAGCAGCGTCGCCGCCTGGACGACGCCATAGTCCCGGTTGTTGATGGCTTGCAGGAGGTAGTGGCCGACGCCGGGGATCGAGAACAGGCGCTCGACGATCACGGCGCCGCCCACGAAGTAGCCGATGTAGATGACGAACACGGTGACGACCGGCACGGCGGCGTTGCGCAGCACGTGGTGGCGCACGATCTCCCACGTCGTCTCGCCGCGTGCCACCGCCGCCGTGATGTAGGGTTCCGTCATCACGTTGAGGACGGCATCGCGCGTCGTCCGCAGAACGAGCGCCACGCCGAAGACTCCGAGCGTCACCGCCGGCAGGATCATGGCTCGCAGGTTGGCCACGGGATCCTCGAACAACGGCTCGAACCCGCCCACCCTGAGGCCGAGAGCCCATACGGTAAAGATGAACACCAGCGCCGTTCCTAGGACGAAATCCGGGACGCTGGCGCCGAGGGCACCGACCAGCCTGCCGGTTACGCGTGCCCCCCGCCGCGCGCCGGTCAGCGCCGAGGCGATGCCGAGCGGCACGCCGATCCCGATGGCCATGATCCCCGACATGGCGGCGAGCTGCAGGGTCGTGGGGGCACGGCGCCCGATCTCGGCGGCGACCGAGGCGTGGGTCACCAGCGACATGCCCAAGTCGCCGATGAGGGCCTGGCCCAGCCACTTCACGTACTGAACGACGATGGGCTGATCGAGGCCGTAACGGGCGCGCACGATAGCCTTCTGCTCCGGCGTTCCGAGCGGCCCCAGGATCACGTCCTCGAATCCGCCGGGGACGAAGCGCATCACGGCGAAGATGAGGGCGGAGACGCCGAGCAGCGTCAGGGCAGCGATGGCGACGCGCGGCAGGAGGTAGTAGACGAAACGCATCCGACCCCGCCCTTGGAAAGGCGCACCCGCCGCCCACGAACGGCGGGAGTCTCCCGGTTACTTCAAGCGCGCGAAGGCGATTCCCGCAATCCGTGCTACCGCTGCAAACATCATCTCAGTCTCCTCAGCGGTGTCTGAGCAATGCGAGCCGTCTGAGCTGAACGGAGTCTAGCCATTCGGTCGGGACCCAACAAGCAACCGGCCCGTGGCGAGGCTATTCGATACGAACGCTGGCTGCGCGGACGCAGCATCGCGAACGAGGCTTGCTCACGTCAGCCGTCCGAGCTGCTGGAGCACGGCCCCGAGGTCACTGCGGGGCGACGGCATCGCCCTCCAGATAGCGCTTGGGCCAGCCGATGCCCTGCCAGGTCTGGATGCTCACAGGGTCGAGCCGGATCAGCCAGCGCTTCCAGCTCATGGTGGGCTCCAGGTAGCTCGGGCCGTTCTCGCCGTAGTAGCGAACTGCCATGGTCCGGGCGACCTCCACCCAACGGCCGCCCACATTGGGCCGCTCTACGATCGCTGCCTCGCACTGGGCGAGGAAGCGGCGCTGCACGCCGGTATCCGAAGCGCGATCGGCAGCCGAGGATTCGTCGATCGTCACAGCGCAGCGGGGCCGCGCCTCGAGATGGCGCGCCCAGGCCGAGCGCGCGCGAGGGACGACCCAGAGCGCCTCGCCGTCCCACTGGTACCAGCAGGGCACGACGTAGGGCCAATCTTTGTCGTCGAGGCAGGCCAGGCGAGCCAGGAACGGCTCCGCCAGGAAGCCATCGACCTCATCGGCGCTCATCTTGCCGATCTTGCCGCGCCAGCTCTCGCCGTTCTCCTGGGCGCTCATCGTTCCTCCGTCATCCTGCGAGCAGCGTCCCATCCTGGACCCGAACGCGACCTCACCAGTCCTCGTCCTCCATGTCGGCGCCGAAGTGGAACAGGCAGTCGCCCCGCTCGACCCGCCCGGGCACCCGCTTGCAGACGACCAGGCCCGCCGCATCGAAGCGAACCTCCGTCGGCTCCCGCCACGGCGTCTCCGGCGTGTGGATCAGCCCCGCAAGCTGACCCTTTTCCACCTCGGCGCCAAGCTCGACCACCGGCTCGAACAACCCGTCCTCGCCGGCATAGGTGAAATACTCCCACGACTTCGCGGTGAGCATGCGCACCTCCGCCGCCGGCTCCTCGTCGTCCTCCACCGGGCCATGCCAGACGCCGACATGGCGGAGCACGCGCTTGGTGCCGGCCTCGCAGATACGCAGGCATTCGGGCGTCACTGTGCCGCCCCCGCCCATTTCGGTGGCGAGCACGACCACGCCGCGCTCGATCGCCGACCTCATGTTGGTGGCGCCCATGCCACGGACCGCCGGGAAGAGAAAGCCGTAGGGCGCGCCGAAGACCCGGCCGAGCTCTATGATCCTGGCCTGCATCGCCTCCGGTATCGCCGCATCGCGGAGGACCAGGGTGGGCAGGTACATGAGCGAGCTGCCGCCGGAGTGGAGATCGAGCATGTAGTCCGCACGGGGGGTGAGCTCGCCGTCGATGTAGTGGGCGAGCATTTCGGTGAGTCGTCCGTCGCTCCTGCCGGGGAAGACGCGGTTCAAGTTCATGTCGTCGACGGGAGACGTCCTCATCCCCGCCTTCGCGGCCGGGTAGTTGGCCATGGGCAGGATGATGATGCGTCCGGTCACATCCGCCGGGTCGAGGGTGCGGATCAGCTTGGTCAGCGTCACCTGCCCTTCGTACTCATCGCCGTGCACACCCGACGTGAGCAGCACGGTCGGCCCCTCGCCGTTCTTGATGCAGACCAGTGGCACCGGAAGCCAGCCGTAGGCCGAGCGGTGGACGGAATGGGGCAGGCGCAGATGGTCGCACTGCTTTCCGTCGCGGTCGAAATCGATTTGCGTGCTGAGCCGCGTGCCCGACTCCTCCATGGTATCGCTCCCTGATCGTTCCCGGACCCAGTCCAGTTTGACCGCTTCGGGGCGGCGGCGGCAATGGCCGTGCATGCTCGCCAGCCTCATCCCGGTTTGACGCGGGGCGCCGGCACCGCCAGTCTCCGCCACGAAGCCACATGGGAGGAACGGCATGGCGCTCTACGAGATGAGGACTTACACGTTTCAGGTGGGCAAGCTCCCCGAGGCCGTCGCGCTCTATCGGGACGAGGGTTGGCCAATTCTGGAGAGAGACGGTTTCGCCGGCAATCTGATCGGCTATTTCGTCGCCGATACCGGCACCCTCCACCGACTCGTGCACCTATGGAAGTTTGACGACGATGCGGCTCGCCGCGCTCACTGGGCACGGCTCTTCCGGAACGAGGAGTTCATGAGCTTCGCGGGAAAGGTCCGCCCGAACATGCTGACCCAGGAGGTCGTGCTGTTGAACGAAGCACCCTTCGGCCCGAACCCGTAGAGCGCTGCTGCGCGTTCGACACCAGGGGCGGGGTCCGCTCTACTTCTTCAGCTTGGCGAGGATGGTCTCGACACGCTCCAGCGCGGCGCGGGCGTTCGCCGCCTCCTCGCGGACGGTCCTCAGCGTCTGCTCGTCTTCGCTTTCGTCGCCCCTGAGCGGTCTCACCTCGAGGCGCGCGTCGTGCAGGTTGTTGATCACCACCGCGATCACGAGGTTGATCATGATCACCGCCGCCAGCAGCACGAAGCTCACGAAGAAG
This sequence comes from Rhodospirillaceae bacterium, assembly GCA_028819955.1. The sequence goes on from JAPPKP010000081.1 coordinate 22,428, forward strand.
AGCCACGCCATCGGATGGAGCTCCATCGCGACGTACATGATGTCGGTCCAGTCCTCGAGCGTCATCACGCGGAAGAGCGAGAGCAGCGCGATGCCGAGGGAGCGCCAGTGCGTCGGGTCGTGGTCGCGGAAGAGGTGCACGCCAGCAACCGCATAGACGTAGAAGACCGCAGACAGCAGCAGCATCACGTGCCCGAGCCCCGGCAGGGAGCGGATCAGGGTCGAGACGATGACGCGGAGTTGCGGAACCACGGTCGCGACCCGGAGCACCCTGAGCAGCCGCGCCAGCCTGGCGATGAGGGCGAACTCGCCGGCTTCCGGCATGAGGGCGAGGACCAGGATGACGAAGTCGAAGAGGTTCCAGCCGTCCTTGAAATAGCGCTCGAAGCGCGGCGCGACGGCGGTGAGCTTGATCGCCGCTTCGATCACGAAGACGGCGAGCGTCACGTGGAAGGCCCACTGTATGACGTGGCCGAAGCTTGCGTGGATCGACTGGCTGGTCTGGTAGTGTCTCAGTTTGACTTTGCGCGGTGCTTGGTAAAGTGTTGACGAACATAGTCGGTTGCCGCAAGCTGGTGGGTGTCTATCAAGAGATAAAGTGAGGCTTGCTATGCCGAATGAGTCGAATACGTCGCAACCACGAAATCCGAATAAGTATCCTGTACCACCTAATAGGTTTAGGAGGCCCAAAACAATGATTGGACCGAACGGGGAAATGAGACCTTCTAGTGCGATGAAAAATGCGCACACGATTTGCCGAATACTGGCGGGTGAGACCGAGGAGGAATACGTGGAAGGTAAGCCTGATCTCAGGGCCGGGCGGGTCATGCACACTTTCGATGCTGAAGACCCGGATTCGGTGGAAGCGTTCTCCGATGACGAACACAACTGAGGGTAAATGTATGAGATCAATCCCTGCTACGGAGGAGACTCTCCAAACGTTCGCGAATATCTTCGTGCAAGCGGATCAAGGAGTCCCTGCATTGAGGACTCAAAGATTTACCCAAGGCCGCATCGATAGCGTCGAGACTCCAGAGCTTCCTCTCAGGAAACTCGGAAATCAAGCCAGCAGCGAGAGCGACAACTAAGGCTCTAGTGACGGCCAACTCTTGTTTGATCTCGTTGATTTCTTCCATCTTTCCTTCCCTTGTCTCAAAACGGCTCAAGACGGCCTGAGAATTTCCACACCATGGGCTCACTGCCCTTACACTTCTCATACCAGAAACCTGCGACATCGCAATGCTCGAAGTGGACTTTGGGCTTGAAGATGTAGACCTCGGTTACTGTTTCATCCTCGTCTATTTGATCCTCTCGGTAGTGGCCTTCGGGTTGAACCCCAGCCACTCCGCTGAAGGTCCATGGGCTAAGATCGTCGCGAACTCGCCCATGGCAATCAAACGCTATCTCGCATGTTCTTATGATCATTTGACTAACGTGAAGTGAGAAGTTAGGCGGTTCAACGTTTAGGATTCCTGAGTATGCGATAGTCATGGCAATGCGCACGCAACTAGGTAGAAGTAATCGGGAACAGCATATCCGCTGTCTTCTATGACTTGGGACAGAAGCACGCCCCGCCGGTTGTTCAACCGGCAAACGTAGTCACCGAGATCTCGGGCCTGTGCTATGTGGGCTATGTTTCCGGGATCGAACCCGGACGGATCGAGACCGACCGCACCCTGCAAAGCCTGTTCGGTGGTGGTCGTGCCTTGAACCACAAGACCTTGAACTTTCACCCAATTGAAACCAATCTCCGCTACCGTTACCAGAGGGGTATCGGGCTGTTCCGGCATTTCAGAATGAGCGGTGATAGGCACAAACGAGGCGAGCGCTATACATAATGCGCCCGCAGTCCATGCGGCAACTCGGTGCATAATCCTCTCCTGTTGGCAAAGCCCTGGTGTCGGGCCATTGCCAACATCTCGCATGGTAGATGGAGAGGTCCCCGCCTATTCGCCAAGCCTCAGGGAGCTACCCTAAGACCGAGATCAGGCTCTTGTATTCAGCGGGTAGCCCGACCAAGGGCTACCATGCGATTTGTTGGCACTGACCATGCCACCACAAGCGAGCTATCGCGTCAATGTGAACAAACAGCGAACATCGTGATTGTATCACTTTGACAATGGCATCGAATCGTGCAACAATAAGAGGAGGTTGTGGGAGATTGTGGGAGGTTGTGGGAGGACTACGGCGCATGAATCATCTACCTGTAGATAAGCGCATTCAAATACTGTCGATGTTGGTCGAGGGCTCCTCAATGCGATCAATTGAGAGGGTCTGTGGGGTATCCATAAACACGGTCGCCCGCTACCTGGACTTAGCTGGTGATGCCTGCGCCGAGCACCATGACCAGTACGTCCGAGGGATCAAGGGCAAGCGTGATGTCCAGTGCGACGAGCTCTGGTCGTTTGTGTATGCCAAGGACAAGTCGCTGGAATGGGCCACACCTTGGAATGACGCGGGCACGGTGTGGACCTGGACCGCGTTGGATGCCAAGAGCAAGCTGTTTATTTCGTACCTATTCAGTCTTCACCGTGATGCCGATACCGCTACTGCTCTATTCCACGATTTGAATGATAGACTGGAGAGACGCCCGCGAGTGACCGCAGACAGCCTCAAGAGCTACAGGAAAGCGGCCCGTAATGTATGGGGACGAAAGTCGGAGCTTTCACAAGTCAGAAAAGGTGAGGATACCGATCACAGCACGGCCTACGTAGAGAGGTCTAATTTGACTATAAGGATGGGCGTCCGGCGATACACTCGCAGCACCAACGCCTTTAGCAAGAAGGCCGAATTCCATATGGCGGCCGTTCACTTAATGCTCACGTACTACAACTTCTGCCGCATTCATAAGACACTGAAGGTCACACCCGCAATGGAGGCCGGTCTTTGTTCCGATCTCCGGGACTATGACTGGTTGCTGGATTTGGTTGAGAGTGCCGCCCCGGTCCCAAAGAAGCCCGGACCTAAGAAGGGTACGAAGTATCGTCCTCGTAAACGTAAAGCTGTATAGTAGTTAGCCCCACAAAACTCGAACCCTAGGAGGGGTCTATGAAAGTTTCCTGGTTGCACAATAGCGAAAAGGAAGGTATTTCCGATGGAATGCACTTTGTCCCAGAAAGTACAGAAGATCGGAAGGCATTGCTCAGAATAGCCATGGGTGAAGAAGCCGTGATACAAGTCAAACCGAACGACAAAGTGGCTGCGATCATCGATCAACTAGTGGTGTAGTGCATTACACCAATTTGTAGCGATAGGAGGAACCGGGGGGGGGGGGGGGGGGGGGGGGGGGCCGCGCCCGCCCCGCGACGGGGGGGGGGGGGGG
>JAPPKP010000081.1:25758-37405 GCA_028819955.1 Rhodospirillaceae bacterium
TTTTAATTTTTTTTTTTTTCCCCCCCCGCCCCCCGGGGGGTGGGGCCCCCCCCCCCCCCCCCCCCCCCCCCGGAGCTACATGCGGTGTCCGTTGCCGGTGGCTACTGCCACTAAGCCGGGTTTGCCGGATTTCCGTGAGACACTCATGATTACACCTCCTTTCCGACGGCCTCGTGGGTGCTCTGTGGAACGTGCAGCCTGCGGGGCCGTCATGGATTCAGGAAGCATTATACTTGATCTCGACGGATATGACGTGCGTAAAGTATGGTAATGCTCGAAAGTCAAAGTGAGACACTACCGCTGGTCTCCAGCCCGAGGCCGAGCGCGGTGATCAGGATCATCGCGACGATCAGCCCGTTGAACGCCGGCGCCGCCACGATGCGCGCACACACCCGCCTCAGTCCGTTCATGTGAGAAGGCTCCCCTGATCGCTGCCGGCGTCACCTGTCGGAGGCCGGCGGGGAGCGCGTCCGGGCGGCGCCGCGAACCGCCCCCAATCCCTTGATTCGATTGGTACGCCCGCCTGGACTCGAACCAGGGACCCTCTGATTAAAAGAAGTTGCCCGCGCCGTATCGCGGCGTTGTCCCTGTGTGAATGCGTGTTACATAATCCCATGAATATCAATGCCTTGCAGGAGTATCTCGTTTCGCTTGCGTGAATTCAGGTGAATGCGTATTCTGTCTGCGTGGTGACTCAGTGGTGACTCTTGAGGCTGGCCATGCTGACAGAACGCATCATCCGCGATGCCAAGCCGGGGCCGAAACCGCACGTCATTTGGGATCGTACCATTGCCGGATTGGGGGTCCGAGTCTTCCCGTCCGGTGGCAAGGCGTTCGTTCTCTCCTACCGTTCCGGGGGCCGCAAGCGGCTCGCGACCTTGGCGCGATGCTCCGAATTATCGCTCAAGGCCGCACGCGATCGGGCCGGCGCGGAGCTGGTACGCATCCGCGAAGGCGAGACCGACCCGCTTGACCGCCGACGCGAGGCGAGGGAGGCGCCGACCGTTGCCGATGGCGTAGAGCGCTTTCTAGGCGAGTATGCCAGCGAGCGACTCAGGATCGGCCGCCTCAGTCCGCGCACCGTCGCCGATTACCGCCAACAGACCCGTCGCTACATCTTGCCGACGCTCGGCAAGCTGAAGGTCGCCGACGTGAACCGTCGGCATATCGAGGTCATGGTGAAGCCGCTGCGGCCGGTGCAGCGCAATCGTGTTCTGGCCGTCACGTCTCGGCTGTTCACGCTCTTTGAGCGATGGGAGTGGCGACCGCAGCACTCCAACCCGGTGCGCGGTATCGAGCGCGCGCACGAAGAGCCGCGAGACCGCGTGCTCGAGCCGTCGGAGCTGGGGGCTCTAGCGTCCGCCCTGGACGCGGAGGTCGAGCGGAGCCCGGCCGCCGTGGCCGCGATCCGCGTCGCCGCGCTCACTGGCCTGCGCATTGGTGAAGTGCTGGCGATCCGCTGGGAGGACGTATCATTCGAGACCGGCCGGCTGACGATGCCCGCCACCAAGACGGGCCGGCGCGTCCACGACATGCCGACGCTTGCGGTCGAGGTCCTGGCGGCGCTCCCGCGCATCAACGGCTGGTGCTTCACGACGGGCGCGGACGCGGCCATCACCTACAAGACGACGCGGGCCGTCTTCGCGCGCGTGGCCAAGGCCGCCGGCTTGTCAGACGTGCGGCTCCATGATCTTCGCCGAACTGTGATGACCAACGCGGCGATGGCTGGGGTAGGGACTCACGTGCTGCGCGACCTGCTGGGCCACAAGACGACCGCGATGGCCGATAGGTACGTCCGCGCCGTGGGCAACCCCGTGCGCGATGCACGCGAGGCCGTGGCCGGGCAGATGGCCGCCATGATGCAGGGCAAGGGCGGCGAAGTGGTGACGCTGCGGGGGCGGAATGGCTAGGCCGCCGACCGTCGAAGAATGGGCGGACGCAATGGCCCACTTCGCACTCAACTACGCGGGCCGGCTGTCCATCCGCGCGTCCGCGACTGAACAGCGGTCATGGGACGCTTGTCTGGCCGAAGTCGAGCGTCTCCGCGACTTGGGAGAACCGCGACCGCCTGAGCTCGACGCATGGCTGACGGAGGTTGCATTGGGGGAGCGGACCGCGCCCGCTGCCAACCGGAATACGGTGCGGGACGAAGCCATCTACATTGTCGCTCACGCGATCGGCTTGCTGGACCCAGACATTTCCGACCGCGCAGCGGCCAGAGTGGCCGCCGACCGCCTGCGACAACGGTTTCCGAGTCTCACAGGTGAACGGGCGGCTGAACGGGCGCGCAACGCCTATAAAGCCATGAAGCGCTCTTACCTGGGTGGGTAAAAAAGGCGCGCGCATTACCCACCTAACCCCGCTTAGTCTGCCTTCACGTCGATTCAAGGCGGGCGGCACAAATGCATCGCTTCGACCCGGACCGCTACTACAAGACCGACGATCCAGCGCTGGCCGTGATCGGCACCCGAGGAACGCTCGCACAATGGCGCCACCGCGGGGAGGGCCCGCCCTACGTCCGATTCGGGAATAGAGTGCTCTATCACGGCGCGGCGCTGAATGCTTGGCTCGATGCCCGCGTGGTCGAGCCCACCTCCCGGCCGCCGCTTGGAGGCGAACCAGCGGGTGCAGCGGCGTAGGGAGTAAGCACCCGCGAGGCGCCGACATGAGCGGACGCGCGCGGGACTGGGCCGCCAACCAGACCGTCGGCAACGCGCTCCGAAAGGCCGTGCTCAACTGCCTGTGCGACTTCCACAACGCGCGCACGGGCCGCTGCGATCCAACCGTGGAAACCATCGCGGCGGTCACGGAAATGGATGAGAGCACCGTGCGGCGAAACCTCAAAGCACTTGAGCATGCCGGTTTCTTGAAGCGGGAGCTCAAAGGCCGGCGCTACAGGTATCTCCTCGGCTGCGACTTCGACCGAGCAACACCGGGCACAGCGCCCGCTATCGAAGGGCGGAACACCGGGCACAGCGCCCGCTGTCAGGAATCGAAACACCGGGCACAGAGACTCGAAAACCGGGCACAGCGCCCGCATACACCGGGCACAGCGCCCGCCAAACCGGAATTAACCCTTAAGAACCACGCGCCGGCTTCGTCGCAGTCCTTCACTGCGACGGAGACGAAGCCGGCGCGCAGCCCACTCACCAACACCGAGTCCGGTGCCGCGCGCGCGACCGCGACTCGTGGTCGCGGCCACGGCCGCGCGCGCGTCACTGACGAACCGGCGGGGGACGAAAAGCAACAGATGCTCACAGTGCTCCGCCAAGCGGATTGCGCCATGACCCGCAAGGATTTCATGGCTGCGCTCAGCGTGTCGTCATATCGCTGGCAGACCTACTACCGCTGGAAACTCGACAAGCTTATTGCGGAGGGACTTGTCGTAAAGTCCGGGCGCGGCATGGCAGGCGATCCTGACCGCTTCGCGCTGCGCTACCCGCAGGCTGTGGGCGCGCCATGACCCGCAGGCGCCGCACCCGAAGCCCGGCGAGGTTGCGAGCCATCCGCCGGGAAGCTGCCCTGAGTGCGTGGTGGCGAGCGCCGACGCCCTGCCGCTCTAACATTCCGATTGACATGTCGTTCCGAAAGCGGACCATTGTGCACATGCGAACGCTATGTTGCACCGCAGCACGCAAGGGAACCCTGCTGCCAGCGGTGCGAGCGCTGGCCTCCACCGTGACGCGCACACACGACGTGACAGAAACCGATGAGCGCGGCTGACCGGACGCGCCGCTACCTGCGCGGCCTCGTGATCGGGCAAGGGCGCCACGCTGGCGAGCCTTTCGAGGTCCTGCGCTGGCAATCGCGGTTTCTCCGGGGCGCCCTGGCCGAAGGCGTGTCGGAGTCGGCGCTGAGCGTCGCGCGAGGCGGCGGCAAGTCGACGCTGACGGCCGGGATTGCGTGCGCCGCGCTTGACGGGCCGCTTGCCGAGCCGGCCGCCGAAGTGCTGATCGTCGCGAGTAGCCACGAGCAAGGGCAGATCGTGTTTCGGCACGTCCAGCGCTTCCTCGCGGCGAAAATCGAGGCCGGCGAGTTTCGGATGCAGGACACCGTGAACACGTCGCGCCTGACGCACCGGAAAACCGGAACAATGCTGTCCGTAAAGGGCAGCGACCCGAAGCGCCTGCACGGGGCTGCCCCTTCGCTCACGATCTGCGACGAAGTGGCGATGTGGCCGACTCCGCGCGTCGACGCGATGCTGGCGGCGTTGCGGACGGCGGCCGGCAAGGTGCCAAATGCGCGGCTGTTCATGATTGGGACGCGGCCGGCGGATGAGGCGCACCCGTTCGCCGTGGCGCTCCGCGAGGCGGACTATTCGCAGTGCCACGCGGCGCGGCCGGGCGATTCGCCGTTCGCGCGCGCGACCTGGCGCCGGGCGAATCCGTCGCTCGACCACATGCCGGACCTTGAGGCGGCGATTCGCCGCGAGGCGAAGGCGGCGAAGCGCGACCCCTCGTTGCTCGCCTCGTTCAAGGCGTTGCGGCTGAATATGGGCGTCGCCGATACCGAACAGGCGACGCTGCTTGAGGCCGGGACCTGGGCCGCGATCGAGGGCCGGGCGGACCGGATCGGGGCGCCGGTTTGGGGCCTCGATCTTGGCACGAGCGCGGCGCAATCGGCCGTCGCGGCATTCTGGCCGGACAGCGGGCGCCTGGAAGTCATGGCGGCCTTCCCGTGGGAGCCGAGCCTGCACGAGCGCGGCTTGCGCGACGGAGTCGGCAATCTCTACCTGCTATGCGCGGACCGTGGCGAGCTGATCCGCGCCGGGCAGCGCGCGGTCGAGCTCGAGTTGCTGTTTCGGCAAGCGCTGCGGCGATTCGGGGCGCCGGCCGCGATTGCGGCGGACCGCTGGCGGGATGCGGAAGCCTTCGACGCGCTCAACAAGGCGGGCGTGCCGCTCGCACCGTTCGAGTCACGCGGGCAAGGCTACAAGGACGGCGCCGAAGATGTGCGGGCGTTCCGCCGTGCCTGTCTTGAGGGCCGGGTTGCCCCGGTCGAGTCCCTGTTGCTTCGCCACGCGATGAGCGAGGCGCGCGTCGTCATGGACCCCGCCGGCAATGCGAAGCTCGCCAAGATGAGCGAAGGCGGGCGCCGGTTGCGAGCGCGCGACGATGCGGCGGCTGCGGCGATTGTCGCGGTTGCGCTCGGCTCGCGGCGCGGATCTGCCCCGCTGCGCCGGCCGCTTAGATCCGCGATTGTGGACGGCGCGGCATGAGCGCTTGGCACCTTCGCCGCGACCGGCGCCGCTGGGAAGCGACACGGCAAGCCGTGTTTCGCCGCGACGGGTGGCGTTGTGTGTGCTGCGGCCGGGCCGGGCGGCTCGAATGCGATCACGTCGTGCCGCTCACTGACGATCCGACTCAAGACGCCTACGACCCCGCCAACTGCCAGACCCTCGCGAGGGCCTGTCACCTGGCGAAGACACGGCGCGAAAGCGCCTCAAGACGCCGGCGCCCGGTGGCGCCGGCCGTGGCGGCATGGGGCCGCCTTGTGGCCGAAGCAATGGAGGCGACATGACGCGCAAGCAGAAGCTCCAGATAGAGCAGAGTGAAAAGCGGGAGCGGCTGAACGCGCTACTCGCCAAGGATGAGCTGACCGACGATGAGCGCGGCGAGATGGACGCGCTCACGAAGCGCATGCAAGAAATCGAGCCGGAGCTCCGCGCCGCGATCGTGGCCGAGGGCGACACTGAGAACCGCATCCGGGCCGAATTCGGCGAGGATCGCGAGGGTGCCGAGCTCCGCGCCCTGATTGCCGGCGCCGACCTGGGAACGATCTTCGAGTCGGTAATCGAGCACCGCGCGACGGACGGCCGCGAGGCCGAGCTGCAGGGGCACTACAAGATCGGGGCGAACCAGGTTCCGCTCGCGATGCTGCGCCGCGCCGATCCGGTCGAGACTCGCGCCGTGACGCCGGCACCGGCCAACGTGGGGCAGAATCAGGCGGCGATCATTCCGGGCGTGTTCCCGCAAGCGTGTGCATCGTTCCTGTCGGTCGACATGCCGACGGTGCCGACCGGGGAGGCCGTCTATCCGGTGCTCACCACGAATGCGAGCGTCACGAGCGCCAACGAAAATGCGGCCGTTGTCGAAACGACCGGCTCGTTCGCGGCGGACGTGCTGAGCCCGCGCCGGCTTCAGGCATCGTTTTTCTACTCGCGGGAGGACCGGGCGCGCTTCGCGGGCATGGACGAGTCGCTCCGCATGAACCTGGGCGACGCGCTCGCTGACGCGCTCGACAAGGAAGTGCTGGCCGGCACGAACGGGCTGTTCGAGGGAACCAACCTCGCGAACCACAACGTCACGACCGAGACGACATACGCGCTATATCGCTCGCAGCTCGCCTACGGCCGCGTCGACGGCACCTATGCGGCGATGGTCGGCGACCTGCGCATCGTCATGGGCAGCGCGACCTATGCGCATGCGTCCGGAGAGTTCCGCAGCACGAACGCGGGCGATCGCGCCGCGCTCGAGGACCTGATGGAAGTCACGGGCGGCGTAAAGGTGAGCGCGCACGTGCCGGCCGTTTCGGGGAACAAGCAAAACGCGGTGATCCGGCTCGGCATGCGCCGCGACATGGTGGCGCCGATCTGGGAGGGCGTGACGCTGATCCCCGACGAGGTGACGAAGGCCGCGAACGGGCAAATCGTGTTGACCGCCGTCATGCTTCACGCCGTCAAAATCCTGCGGGCTGCGGGCTTCTACAAGCAACAGACGCAGCACGCCTAGAGGGCGCGTCATGTCCGCGATCGAGCGCCGCTACGTCGAGCTCCGGGCCGCTGCCGAAGGGCGGCGCCTGGAGGGCGTGGCGGTGCGCTACGGCGACACGGCGCGCCTGCCCTGGGGCCGCGAGCGCGTCGCGGTGGGCGCGTTCCGGCCTCTCGGCGACGTGCTCTTGAACGCCAGTCACGACCGGGCCGCGCCCCTTGCCCGCACGGGCGGGGCCGGCCTCGTGTTGCTCGACACTGCCGATCAACTCGCGTTCCGCGCGGACCTGCCGGTGACGCGGGCTGCCGATGACGTGCTTGAGCTGGTGCGGGCCGGTGTCATGCGGGGCGCCAGTGTCGAAATGCGGGTGAGCGCGGAGCGGATCGAACGCGGCGTGCGCGTGATCGAGCGCGCCGTGCTGAGCGCCATTGGCATCGTCGATTCTCCGGCTTATCCCGCGTCCGAGGTCGAGGCGCGGCGCGCGGCCTGGCCGGTGCCGGCCAAGCGCAGGCGGGTCTGGCTATGACGCTGAAGCCGGAAACCTTCGACACGTTCGTTCTCACGCTCGGCACGACCGCCACAGATTTGACGGCGAACACGACGTTGCTCCCCGTGGCTCCGGACATACCGGCGGCTGCCGCCGGCATCTACGACGACCTGGAATTCGGCGTTCGGGAGGCGTTCATTCAATGCATCGAGGGCGGCGCACGCTGGCGTGAGAGTGACGCGGCGCCTGCAGCGGGAGCCGACGGGCATGTTTTGAACGAGGGCGACGGCGTTGTGGTGACGCTCGTGGCGCGCGCCGTGGCCGGGCGCGGCTTCTGGGTCTGGCCGGCGGACGCCGACGAGACTACGAAGCTCGCCATCAGTCCGGCGGCGGGCGCGCCTGTCCGCGAAACCCGCTACGACGTTCCGACCGAGGCCGCGTAATGCCTGTCTCCCGCTTCGTTCGCGGTAGCAGCTCGCGTGCCGACGACTCCGGCGGCTCCGGCGGCTCGACCACGGGCAACGTCGCGCCGACACTTGCCGAGACCAAGGACGCGCTGCGCATTGACGATGACGCGCTCGACGGCGTGCTGACCAGGCAGATCGCCGCGGGCGTCGAGCGGGCAAACCGGCAAGCGCCGTCGGCGCCGGGCGATACTTGGCGGGAAGCGGTCCTGCGGTACGTCGCGCATCTCTACGAAATGGCGCCGGGCGAAGAGTCGTCGCCGACGGGAGTGTGGCGCCGTAGCGGTGCCGAGGGCCTGTTGGCACCCTGGACGATCCGGCGCGCCGGGGTGATCGCAGAATGAGGTGGCCCTGGCAGTGGGGCCGCGAGGCTCGGCAATCGTCCTACACCGATCAGCTCGTGAATGCGCTCGTGGCGCACGCGCAAGGCACGTCAACGACGGACGCGCACGCCACGGCCGCGCTGGAGTCCTGCGCTGCGCTCTACGCCGCAGCCTTCACCCGGGCGCGGCTCGAGCCGATGGTTGCCGCCGCGACCCCGGCTTTCCTCGCACTCGTGGCGCGCACCTTGATCCGCCGCGGCGAACTCGTGGCCGATATCCAGACCGACGGCGGCATGGTCGCTTTCGTTCCGGCCGGCACTCACGAGGTCCGGGGCCTGGCCGATGAGGCCACCTGGACCTACCGCGTGCACCGCTACGGGCCGTCGCGGGCCGAGTCGGCAGCGTTCCGCCAAGGTGCCGGGGTGCTGCATTTCCGCTACGCCGTGGACCCCGCCCGGCCGTGGCAAGGCGTTTCTCCGCTGGCCTGGGCCAGCGCGACGGCGAGCCTGGCCGGGCGCCTCGAGGCCGGGCTTAGCCAAGAGGCGGGCGCGCCGGCAGCGCAGTTGCTCCCTGTGCCGCAGGACGGCGGCGACGGCGGCGACAACGATCCGCTTGCCCAGCTCAAGACGGACATCGCGAAGGCAAAGGGCCGCGCCGTGCTGGTCGAGACCACGGCGGCCGGATGGGGCACGGGGCAAGGCGGGGCGCCGCGCCGCGATTGGGTGCCGTCGCGCATCGGCTTCAACCCGCCGGACGTGTCGCGGACTATCCGGGACGATGTGTTTCAGCACGTGGCGGCGGCCTGCAATGTGCCGGGCGTCTTGCTCGACCCGCGAAGCGAAGGAACCAGTCAACGCGAAGGCTTGCGCCGATTCGCGCACCTGGGCCTGGAGCCGCTTGGCGAGCTGATCGCAGCCGAGCTCGCGGCCAAGCTCGACATGCCGGCGCTGCGCTTCGACTTCAGCATGCTCATGGCTTCAGACTTGGCCGGGAAAGCGCGGGCCGTCGGCATTCTCGCCAAGGCCGGAGTCGAGCTGCCCGAAGCACTGCGGCTCGCGGGCCTCGCGGCGTGAGCTTCGACAAGGCCGCCTACATGAGAGAGTGGCGCTTGAAGCGCGCGGGCGAGGGGCGCTGTCCGAACTGCGGCCTCGCGATGGCGCCGGCAACCACCTCCACCAAGTGCCGCGAGTGCCGCGCCGTCGACAAGGCCAAGGAGAAGCGGAGCCGCCGCTACCGGCACCTGGGCCGAGCGGTGGAGCCGCTGTTGCGCGACGCGATGGCGCGCGGCGAGTTCACCCGAATATCGCCATCGCAGGCGCTGAAGCTCGTCCAGATTCTCGACATGCCGAGGGCGACATGACCGACGAAACACCGAAGACGGTCACGATCGAAATGGACGAGCCCACCATGCAACGCCTGGCGGAGCTGATGCCAGCCGTCGCGGCATGGGCGAAGGCTGAGGGCGCGCCGGCGACGGCGCCCGGCGACGTAATCGCGCTCTGCATCACCTTTACGCATGCAACGATCTTCACGACCGCGCACAACATGATTGCCGAAGCGGCGGGCCGGCCTCCTACCAAGATGCAGTGAATTCCGGCGGGCTCCGACGTGAGACATCGCCCCGCCGGGATGGGCGGGCGCTCCGCTTGAGCTCCGGGGCGCCCGCACCCGTGTTAGACTGATCTCGCCGCGAGGGCGTCTTGGTCGATGCCCCCTCGCGGTCGACATGGGCGCCCGGCCTGTCCGGGCCTCCAGAGCGGGAGCTCCGGTCGGGTCCGGGGCGCCCGCTTTCTCTCCTAGCTCCAGCCGAGCAGCCGCCGCTCGCTATCGCGTGCTGGGCGCTGCTTCACGATCAAGGCAACGAGAGGTTTCTCTGGCGCGCTGTGCGGCAGGAAGTACCGGTTGGAAACCTCCCAGACTGTCCGATTGACCGGCGCGCTGCGGTCGGCGTTGCCGTCAGCCAATGGACTGAGAATCGACTCGCCAGTGGCGGGCAGTGAGCCGCCAAAGTCGGACAGCGAAAACCGGCGCCCGTGAGGCGGCTTGTCTTCCCTCTCGCCTTCCACGTAGATCAGGATTTCGCATTCTTCTCGCACCTGTTCGGTCATGGTGATTTCTCCCGGTTGTGAGGTGAACAACGCGCCGACCTGTACGACCCTGGAGGCGACTGGGCGCTGGGGGGATGTGGTGACTCAGTGGTGACTCGGTGGGCTTTGGAGTTTGAAACTGGCGTCTAAGCCTTTGATTTTGTTGGTACGCCCGCCTGGACTCGAACCAGGGACCCTCTGATTAAAAGTCAGATGCTCTACCACCTGAGCTACGGGCGCGCCGCGCCGCCGAACGATAGGGAGGCACCGCCGGAGGGTCAAGCGGTCGTCCTCGTGCCGCCTGTTCACGCTCTGGCCGCGGCCGTTTCGGCACCTGCGCCGGGGCTGTAGAGTGTCGGCGCCATGACGGAAGCCAAGACACCGGCCCTGCTGCCGACCGGTCTGCGCGACCTGCTGCCGCCCGAGGCGGGCGCCGAGGCTGCGCTCGCCGAAAGCTTGCTCGCCTGCTTCGCGGCGCAAGGCTACGAGCGGGTCAAGCCGCCGCTGGTCGAATTCGAGGAGAGCATGTTGAGTGGCGCCGGCGCCGGGCTCGCGGACCAGACCTTCCGCCTGATGGACCCGGCCTCGCACCGCATGATGGCCGTGCGCAGCGACCTCACGCCGCAGATCGCGCGGATCGCGGCCTCGCGGCTCTCGCGCAGCCCTCGGCCGCTGCGCCTGAGCTACGCCGGCGAGATCCTCCGCGTGCGCGGCGGCGAGCTGCGGCCGGAGCGACAGTTCCGCCAGGTGGGCTTCGAGCTCATCGGCATCGGCGCCGGCGCCGCCTGCGATGCCGAGGTCATCCTGCTGGCGGCCGACGCGCTGCGCGGGCTCGGGCTCGAAGGCGGCCTCTCGGTCGATCTCAACGCGCCGACCCTGGTAGCATCGCTCATCGCCGAAGCCGGCCTCGATGCCGAGCCTGCCGGTCGTCTCCGCGATGCCCTCGACCGCAAGGACGCGGCGGCGGTCGAGGGGGCCGGTGGCGCTGTGGCGGCGCAGCTGGTCCGGCTGCTCCGGGCCACCGGCGCGGCCGAGACGGCGCTCGACTCGTTGGCGCAGCTCTCGCTGCCCGGCGGCGCGGCGGCGGCGCTCGCTCACCTGCTGGAGGTGGCGACGCTGCTGCGCGAGGCGGCGCCCGAGCTCGCGCTCACCGTCGACCCCATCGAGTGGCGCGGCTTCGAATACCACAGCGGCACGAGCTTCAGCCTGTTCGCAGGCGGCGTGCGCACCGAGCTCGGCCGGGGCGGCCGCTATTCGGTCGGCGGCGCCGGTTCGGAGGCGGAGGAGGCCGCCGGCTGCACGATCTACGTCGACACGGTGCTCCGCGCCGCGCCTGCGCCGCCTGCACCGCGCTGCGTCTACCTGCCGCACGGCACGCCGCGAGCCGACGGCGCCGGCCTCCGAGACGCAGGCTGGACCACGATCGCGGGCCTCGCGCCCGAGGGAGACCCCGCAGCCGAGGCCGCGCGGCTCGGCTGCAGCCACCTGTGGCAGGGCGGTGCCGCCCGCGCGCTCGCGGAGCGAGAGGACTAGCCGGTGGGCAACGTCGCGGTGGTGGGCTCCCAGTGGGGCGACG
>JAPPKP010000039.1 GCA_028819955.1 Rhodospirillaceae bacterium
CGAGGTCGATCTCGACGTAGCGGTTGATCGCGAATTGATCGAGCGGGCCGTGATGCGCGTCGCCGTTGTGCCCGGCGGCGTTATCCGTCGTTGCCACTGGCCGTCCTACCCCTGGCTTCGCTCGTCCCGTTCATCACCCCGTTCCCCCGCGCTCTCGCGGGACAACGGCGTAGCCCCCATTCTCTGTGCCGCCCGAAACGCGTTCAGGATGCCGGCCGCGATCCCCACAAAGATGAAGACCACGAACAGCCACGGCCTCGTACCGAGCCATTCGTCGAGCAGCCAGCCGATGCCGCCGCCGACGGCCAGCGCGGCCGCCATTTCGATCGCGAGGTGCAGCGCTTGCCCAAGACGCGTGCCGGGCAATCGGCCCCGATTGCCCGACTCGTTCCCGCCTCGGGCCTTGCGCAGCCGGGAGTCCAGATCCTCCAGGGATGGCCGTGGTTTGTCGTCCATGCAAACCCGCTCGGCCAGGGCGCGCGCAGGCCCCGCAGTCGAAAGCGGCTGCACCATAGGGACTGCCCTGCCCCCTGTCAAGCCAGGGAAACGACCTCGCACGGTGCCTTAGAAGTCTGAAATTACGCAGGAATTTGCGCTGCCTGAATCTGGGTTTGGACGCTCAGGCGCTCTCGCGCAACTGCACGGCGCGCTCCAGATCGACCGAGACCAGTTCCGAGACCCCCTGCTCCACCATCGTGACGCCGAACAGCCGGTCGACGCGGGCCATGGTGATGCGATGGTGGGTGACGACGATGAAGCGGGTGTCGGTCTCGGCGGCCAGCTTCGCGATGAGCGTGCAGAAGCGCTCCACGTTGCTGTCGTCGAGCGGCGCGTCCACCTCGTCGAGCACGCAGATCGGCGCCGGATTGGTGAGGAACGCGGCGAAGAGCAGCGCGATGGCGGTCAACGCCTTTTCGCCGCCGGAAAGCAGCGAGAGCGACTGCGGCCGCTTGCCGGGCGGGCTGGCCACGACCTCCAGCCCGGCCTCCAGGGGATCGTCGGAATCGACCAGCGCGAGATGCGCCTTGCCGCCAGCGAAGAGCTCCGTGAAGAGCTGCCGGAAGTGCCCGTCGATCGTGCCGAACGCCGCCAGAATCCGCTCCCGCCCCTCGCGGTTGAGGCCGGCGATTCCCCGGCGCAGGCGCCCGATCGCCTCCAGCAGGTCGGCGCGGGACTCCTGCATCTCCCGAATCCGCACGTCGAGCTCGCGCGCCTCCTCCTCCGCCCGCAGGTTCACGGCACCGATGTTCTCGCGCTCGCGCATCAGCCGCTGCAGCTTGATCTCCACGGCCTCGGCATCGGGCAGCTCGGCATCGGGATCGATCCCCGCGATCTCCTGCGCCTGCTCCGGCGCGACGCCGAGGCGCTCCGTGATCTGGGCGCCGGCAACCGTCTCCGCCTGCCCGGCCTCGGTGAGCAGGCCGTCCAGCCGCGCTGCGGCCTCACGCGCCTCGCCCAATGCCGCTTCGGCCTGCTTGAGCGCTCCGGCCGTCTCCTTCGCCTCCCTCTCGGCGCTCGCCAAGGCAGCGACGGCGGCGCGGTGTTCGCCCTGCGCCGTCTCGATCGTGCCGAGAAGCCCGGCGCGCCTCGCCTCCAGTTCGGCCGGCCGGGCGTCGAGGGCGGCGCCCGCCGCCTCGGCCTCGTCCCGCCGTCCCGAGAGCTCCTGCAGGCGTCTTCGCGCGCTGGCCGCACGCGAGGCCCAGCCTTCGCTTTCCCGCGCCAGCTCGGCGATCCGGACGCCGCGCCCATCCGCCGCCTGCGCCACCTGGTGGTGGCGCCGCGCCGCCTCCTCATGCTGCGCGCGCAGGTCCACGAGGGCGGTCCGCAGCCGCTCGTTCTCGTCCTCGCCGTTGGCTCCCTCTACCGGCAGCGCGTCCAGTGCGGCGCGCGCGACACGCTCCGCGTCGCCGGTCTCCGCGAGCTCGCGTTCGAGCCGTGTCGCCGTCTCGTCGAGCGCGGTGAGCCGGGACCGTGCCGCCGCAACCTCGGCCGAAGCCGACGCGCGAGTCTCTCGTGCGACCCGCAAGGCCTCTGCCGCCTCGTCGGCCGCCGCCCGCGCTCGTTCGCACGCGAATTCCGCCTTCGCCCTCGCCGTGGCCGCCGCCGCTGCGTCGTTCTCGGCCGTGCGCTTCTCGCTCTCGGCCTTTGCGCAGGTTTCGGCCAGAGTCGCGAGCCGGTTGCGCGCCTCCAGCCGGCGGGCTGCGGCCGTCGGCGCCTCGGCGGCCACCGAGAAGCCGTCCCAGCGCCAGAGCGAGCCTTCGCGGCTCACCAGGCGTTGACCGGTACGAAGCTTCGATTGCAGGCGGGCCCCGTCCGCTTCCTCCACCACTCCGATCTGGGCGAGGCGGGCGGCCAGGGCTTCGGGCGCGCGCACCATATCCGCCAGTGGCGCGACGCCCTCGGGCAACGGCGCCGAGTCGCCCATCCGCTCAAGCGTGCGCCAGTGGACCGGGGCGTCGGAGTCCGTGCTGGCCTGGAGGTCGTCGCCGAGCGCGGCGCCCACGGCCGCCTCGAAACCGGGCTTGACCGTGACCCGGTCCCAGAGCGCCCGGCCGGGTCCGGCGGCCGGGTCGTCGAGCAGCGCGGCAAGCGCCGTCCGCTCGGCCTCGCTGCCTGCGAGCGCGGCGTCGGCCTGGCGCAGCGTCTCGCGCAGCGTGCGTTCACGGTCTACGGCCTCGGCTCGGGCCGTCTCGGTCTCCTGCAGCGCGGTGCGCGCGGCCTCGAAGCGCGCGGCCTCGGCCTGCTCCGCCGCCTCGGCCTCCGTCATACGGCTGTCGGCGGGGGTGTCCCGCTCCAGCGCGGCGCGCGCGTCCCTTGCGCCGGAAAGGTCGTGCTCGAGCCGCTCCCTGCGGAGCCGCGTCTCTTCGATCCGTTTGCCGAGCGATTCGCGCTCGGCTTCCGCCCGCGCCCGCGCCCCGGCCAGCGCCGCAAGGCGCTGCTCCACCGCTTCGACCTCGGCACGAGCGTCCTCCCGCGCGGCGCGCGCCGCCGCCTCGGCCGCGGCATCGCCTTCGGCCGCCCGGGCGAGCCGTTCGTGGGCCTCTTCCAGACGCTGCTGCGCCGCTTCGGCATCCTGGGCGAGCGCCTGCTCGCGTTCGATATCGGCCGCGATCTGCGCGCGCCTGCCCGCATTCTCCTCGCGGGCGCGGGCGACGCGCTCCTCCTCCTCGGCCAGACGCTCGTGCTCGATGCGCAGCCGATGCAGTGCGGCGGCGTGTTCGGCCTCCTGCTGGCGCCGTTCCGGCAGAACCGCGGCGGCATCCGCCTGGCGGCTTGCGGCCTGGGCGGCGGTCTCGGTCGCCTCCGCGACCCGGCGGACGGCGTCGTCCGCCTCGCGCGTCACCGCCTCCACGCGGGCTCGGGCCGCCAGCCAGCGTACCAATAGCAGCGCCGCCTCGGTCTCGCGAATCCGCTCGGAGAGCCGCGTGTAGCGCTTGGCGTGGCGCGCCTGACGCTCGAGGTCGCGAAGCTGCGTCTCCAGGGTGCCGATTACGTCCTGCAGGCGCTCCAGGTTGGTCTCCGCCGCCCGGAGCTTGAGCTCCGCCTCGTGCCGCCTAGCATGCAGGCCGGTGATGCCGGCCGCCTCTTCGAGCAGGGCGCGGCGCTGGACCGGCTTCGCGCCGATGATGTCGCCGATGCGCCCCTGCCCCACCAGCGCGGCGCTGTGCGCGCCGGTGGCGGCGTCGGCGAACAGAAGCTGCACGTCACGCGCACGCACGTCCCTGCCGTTGACGGTGTAGTTCGAGCCCTCGCCCCGTTCGATGCACCGCGTCACCTCGATCTCGGCCGCGTCCCCGAGGCCCGGCAGCGACCTCCGGTCCGCGTTGTCGAGGCTGAGGGTGACCGCGGCGATGTCGTACGCCGGTCGGCGGGCGGTGCCGCCGAAGATCACGTCCTCCATGCCGCCGCCACGCATCTGGCGGGGCGCCGTCTCGCCCATGACCCAGCGCATGGCCTCGACCAGGTTCGACTTGCCGCAGCCGTTGGGGCCGACGATCCCGGTCAGTCCCGGCTCGACATGCAGCTCCGTCGGCTCGACGAAGGACTTGAAGCCCGCGACCCTGAGCTTCGTTACCTGCACGGCCGTGCGCTCCGTCTACGACTCCGCGAGGAGACGGTCGATGTGCCTGGATAGCGCATCGAAGGTCATCTTGCCGTCGTACTTCTCGCCGTTGACGACAAGTGTCGGTGTGCCGGTCACATCGTACTCGGCCTGGCCGTCCGCGACCGACTGGAAAATCGTGTTCTCGAGGTTCTGGTCCGCGAGACAGTCCGCGAACCGGTCTCGGCTAACGCCGCCCAGCTCGCCGATCTGCCCGAGCTTGTCCGTGTAGTCGCGCGAGCCTGCCCAGTCGTCGAAGGTCTGGAACAGCACGTCGATGAAGGTGAAGTAGCGCTCACGGCCGGCGCAGTGGGCGAGCACCGCCGCCTGCAGCGCGGGCGCGTTGAGCGGGAAGTCGCGCACCACGAAGCGCACCTTGCCGGCATCCACATAGTCCGGCTTCAACCGGTTGTAGACGTTCTTGTGGAACCGCTCGCAACTGGGGCAGGTGAGCGAGAAGAACTCGATCACGGTGACCGGCGCGTCGGGGTCGCCCACCGCAAGGTCTCCGGGCCTCTCACC
>JAPPKP010000201.1 GCA_028819955.1 Rhodospirillaceae bacterium
ATCGTCGCGCTCTACGAGAGCCGGGGCGGCGCGGGCTCCACCGCCTTCGCCGAGACCTTCATGCGCCTGCTGGAGGTGATCCAGTCCTTCCCCGTGTTCGTCTTCGCGATGGTGCTGGTGGCGGTCTTCGGCGGCAGCGTCACCAACATCATCATCGCCATCGCCTTCGTGAACACGCCGGTCTTCGTGCGCATCGTGCGCTCGGACGTGCTCTCTCTGGTGCAGCGCCCCTTCTCCGAGGCCGCGCGCGCCGTCGGCAACCGCGAGGTGCGCATCGGCTTCCGCCACGTGCTGCCCAACGCGCTGCCGACGGTCATCGTGCAGGTCTCGGTGACGGTGGGCTTCGCCATCCTGCTCACTGCGGGGCTCAGCTTCGTCGGCGCCGGGGTCAAGCCGCCGACGCCGGAGCTCGGCGCCATGATCGCGTCGGGCGCCAAGTACCTGGAGATCGGCCAGTGGTGGGCGGCGTTCTTCCCCGGCATCGCGCTCGGGCTGATCGTCTTCTCCTTCGGTATCTTCGGCGAGATCATGACCCAGGTGATGGAGCCGCGGGCCGTGAGGCGCGAGACCGACCGGCGCCGCGAGCACGCGCTGGAGACGGGCGGCGACGAGCCCGAGGTGCCCGACGCCCCCACCGTCACCCTCTCGCACATGAGCGAGCCGGTGCTCGCGGTCGAGCACCTGGGCGTCGAGGCCGTCGACTCGGGCCAGACGCTGCTGAGCGAAATCCACCTCGCGCTCGAGGCCGGCCACAGCATGGGGATCGTGGGCGAATCCGGCTCAGGCAAATCGGTGCTGGTGAAGGCGCTGCTGCAGCTCCTGCCGCCGGAGCTTGCGGTCACCTCGGGCTCGGTGCGCTACCTGGACCACGACCTGCTCACGATGAGCAAGGGCGCGATGCGAACGATGCGCACGACGCAGATCGCGGCGATCCTGCCCAACGCGAAGTCGCAGCTGAACCCGCTCACCAGCGTCGGCGACATGCTGCGCAGCGCCCTCCAGGCGCACGAGAAGATCGGCGCGAAGCAGGCCGAGGTGCGCTCGATCCAGCTGCTGGAGATGGTCGGCATCGTCGACCCGGCGCAGCGGCTGAGCGCCTTCCCGCACGAGCTGAGCGGCGGCATGGCCCAGCGGGTCTGCCTCGCCATGGCGCTGATGTACCAGCCCAAGCTGCTCATCGCGGACGAGCCGACCGCAGGGCTCGACGTGACCATCCAGCGCCAGGTGCTCGACCTCACCCGCACGCTCGCCGAGGACGCCGGCACGGCACGCCTGCTCATCACCGGCGACCTCGGTATCGCCGCACACTACTGCGACACGGTGGCGGTGATGCAGGCGGGCAGGATCGTCGAGATCGACGAGACCGAGCGCCTGTTCGACGCGCCCCGCCATCCCTATACCCAGCACCTGCTGGAGTGCGTCCGGGTATAGTTGAGCGGGAGCGACAGCGAGACGACGGGCGAGGCGAGAGAGACCACCATGGCGCGACATGTGGAGATCGGGGGCGGCGGGTTTACCGGGCTCGTCATGGGCACGGCGCTGGCGCAAGCCGGCTGGACCGCGCGGGTTCACGAGCGCACCGAGGAGATCCGCGCCTTCGGCGCCGGCATCTGGATCTGGGACAACGGCGTGCGCGTGCTCAAGGCCATCGGCGCGGCGGACGAGGCGCTTGAGGGCTGCACCGAGGCGCCGACCTACATCAGCTGGGACGCCAAGGGCCGCTACATCGACGAGGTGCCGTTCGCACCCATTACCAGCACCGATCAGTCGCGCATGTTCTGCATCACGCGGCAGCAGCTCCTGGCCGCGATCCTGGGCGCGGCGCAGCGCGCGGGCGTCGAGATCGTCACCAGCTCGCAGGCGACGGGTGCGCGGCCGGAGGGCGTGCTCATCACCGAGGGCGGGCGCGAGTGGCCGGCGGACCTGGTCATCGGCGCGGACGGCATCAACTCCAACGTGCGGGACTCGCTGGGCCTGCTCAAGAGCCGCAAGCCCCACGTGGATGGCGCCATCCGCGTGCTCGTGCCGCACGAGCCGGGCTACGCCGACACCGAGGAAGGCCGCACCATCCGCGAGTGGTGGAACGGCTACCGGCGGGTGCTCTACACGCCCTGCAACCGCGAGGTGTTCTACCTCTGCTTCACCATGCTCGCGCGGGACAGGGAAGCGACCCAGATCCCCCTGCCGCGGGCGGTCTGGACCGAGTCCTTCCCACATATCGGTTCGATGATCAGCCGGGTGCCGGACGAAGGGCGCTACGATCGCTTCGAGACCATCAAGCTCAACGCCTGGAGCAAGGGACGCGTGGCAATTGTAGGCGATTCGGCGCACGCGATGTCGCCGGGGCTCGGCCAGGGCTGCGGCACGGCGATCTGCAACGCCCTCTCGCTCTCAAACATGCTTCAGGAGACCGACGATATCGAACAAGCGCTGCGGCGCTGGGAGACGCGGCAGCGGCCGATCTCAGAGCACACGCAGATCTGGTCCACGATCACCTGGCCGCTCACGCTCTGGCCCCACTGGGCGGCGAAGCTCTATTACAACATGCCGATCCTGCATCCCTGGGTATTGAAGCAGCGGCGCAAGCCGTCGGAGTCCCACGCGTACGGCACCGAGAACCAGGTGCGCTGGATGCCGCCGCATATGCGCACGGAGGCAGAGGCAGCGTAGAAGGGGCTCGCGTGAGAGGAGCATGACGCGACACGCGGAGATTGCGGGCGGCGGCTTCACCGGGCTCGTCATGGGTGCGGCGCTGGCCCAGGCCGGCTGGACCGTGCGCGTTCACGAACGCACGGACGAGATCCGGGCCTTCGGTGCCGGCATCTGGATCTGGGACAACGGCGTGCGCGTGCTAAAGGCCATGGGCGCAGCGGACGACGCGCTGGAAGACTGCACCGAGGCGCCGACCTACATCAGCTGGGATGCCAACGGCCGCTACATCGACGAGGTGCCGTTCGCACCCATCACCAGCACCGACCGCTCGCGCATGTTCTGCATCACGCGTCAGCAGCTCCTGGCCGCGATCCTGGGGGCGGCGAAGCGTGCGGGCGTCGAGATCGTCACCGGATCCACGGCGAGGGCCGCGCGGCCCGAGGGCGTGCTCACCACCGAGGGCGGGCGCGAGTGGCCGGCGGATCTCGTCATCGGCGCCGACGGCATCAACTCCAAGGTGCGCGACTCGCTCGGGCTGCTGAAGAGCCGCAAGTCCCACGTGGACGGCGCCATCCGGGTTTTGGTGCCGCACGAGCCCGGCTACGCCGATACCGAGGAGGGCCGAACCATCCGCGAGTGGTGGAACGGCCACCGGCGGGTGCTCTACACGCCGTGTACCAGCGAGGTCTTCTATCTGGCCTTCACCATGCTCGCGCGCGACGTGGAAGCCTCCCGACTGCCGCTGCCGCGGGCGCTCTGGATCGAGTCCTTCCCGCACCTCGAATCCATGATCAACCGGGTGCCGAACGAAGGGCGCTACGACCGCTTCGAGACGGTGAAGCTCAAGGCGTGGAGCGCGGGCCGGGTGGCCATCGTGGGGGATTCGGCCCACGCGATGTCGCCGGGTCTCGGCCAGGGCTGCGGCACCGCGGTCGCCAATGCCCTCTCGCTTGCCAACATGCTGCAAGAATCGGATGACATCGACCGCGTGCTGGCGCGCTGGGAGGCGCGCCAGCGGCCGATCTCGGAGCACACCCAGCTCTGGTCGACCATCACCTGGCCGCTTACGCTCTGGCCCCATTGGGCGGCGCGCTTCTATTACAACATGCCGATCCTGCATCCCTGGATGCTGAAGCAGCGGCGCAAGCCTTCCGAGTTCTTCGCCTACGGCACCGAGACGCAGGTCCGCTGGATGCCGCCCTACCTGCGCACCGAGACCGGAATCGTGGCATAAGAGGCCCCGGCGGGCGGGCGACCAAGCACGCTTGCGATCTGCGGGAACATCGGTTCATGAGCAACGACGACGATCGTGTGGGATCAATGCTGAACCCGCCGCACTTGGGCGAGCTGATCCGCGAAAGCATGGAAGAAGTCGGCTGGAGCGTCACCGAGACGGCGAGCCGCCTGGGCTGCGAGCGAGGCACGCTGTCCCGACTCCTGCACGGCAGGGCTGGCGTGTCGGCGAGCATGGCGCTCGCGCTTGAAGACATCGGCTGGGGCACCGCCGAGCACTGGATGCGGATGCAGGCAAGCTACGAGCTCGCGCAAGCGCGACGGGAACGAGTGGCGGCGGCCGAGACGGCCGCCTAGTGTCGTGTTTCTGAAGTTCATTCGCATTCGGTCTGGCCGGTGCACGGTCTCTCCGACCGAGCCTCTCCAACACTCGTCATGCCCGGACTTGATCCGGACTCGTTTGCTATTCCAGCCAAACACCGACCCCCGCCGCCGGTTGCCGGCCGCACTACTATAAGTCTCTGTATCATATAGCACTTTCTGGACACCTCCGGCCCTTTTCCCCTTGAACCGCCGCCACAGATCGTCTCAAATCGCCCCCGATTTACTGTCGCTCGATTCCGGTTTGATGACTGAAAATCGGGCGCAGCCGGGATAGCGGAATTCCGTTCGGTCACGCGGGAAAGCGTTCGGTCACGCAGTGATGAGAGTGGTGGATTCAACGATTGAGGGTTC
>JAPPKP010000418.1 GCA_028819955.1 Rhodospirillaceae bacterium
CGATGCCCGCCCCCCAGCGCCTGCGCGCGCCCGGGGTTTCCTGCGAGAGGCCCCACAGGACGACCACGTTAACAAGCGCCGCCAGCGGCGCGCCGAGCTCCGACGTGCCCTCCGGAACCTGACCCAACATGCCGAAGACGATGGGCATCACCGTGACCGGGATCAGCATGATGACCGTGCCCGAGACGGTCGGCGTCAGGATGCGCCGCAGCAGCGAGAGCCGCCACGCGAGCAGGAACTGGAAAAGGGCGGAGATCACCACCAGAGTCGCCAGCATTGCCGGGCCGCCCTGGGCAATCGCGCCGACGCAGATCGCGATGAAGGCCCCGGAGGTGCCCATGACGAGCACGTAACCGGCACCGATTCGCCCCACGCGAACCGCCTGCAAGACCGAGGTGATGCCGCTCACCAGGACGGCGCCGAAGACGGCCCACGAGAGATAGGACTCCGCCCCGCCGGCGGCGCGTACCACGATCGCAGGCGTCAGCGCGACACCGGCGATACAAAGGACGGCGAGCTGCAGGCCGAGGCCGCAGCTGAGCGCGATGGGCGGCCGCTCGTCGGGCTCGTAGCGAACGCCGCCGGGCCGCTCTGAGCCGCCTGTCGTCATTCCGCACCCTCCCTGTCCAGAGCGCGGGCGGCACTGTGGCACAAGATCCCGCTATAGCGAAGCGACAAGCGGCGGCCGAATCCACGCTCGCCTGGCTCAGACGTCGTATTCAAGGCCGATGTCGCGGTAGCGCTCCGGGTCTTCGAGCCAGCGCTGCCTCACCTTCACGAATAGCTTGAGGTCGATGGGGCGGCCGAGAATCTGGGAGAGCTCGGCACGCGCCGCCGTGCCTATGGCCTTGATCCGCCGCCCGCCCTTGCCGAGGACGATGCCCTTGTGTGTCTCCCGCTGCACGTAGATCACCTGCTCCACCCGTGCGCCGCCGTCGCGGGCGCCGGTCCAGCCTTCGGTCTCGACCGCGACGGCATAGGGCAATTCCTGGCGCAGCTGCAGGAAGAGCTGTTCCCGCGTGATCTCCGCCGCCAGCAGGCGCTCCGATATGTCGGTGAGCTGGTCCTCGGGATAGAGCCAGGGCCCCGGCGGCATGCGCGCCCTGAGCACGCCCAGCAGGTCGTCGACCCCGTCGCCGTCGAGCGCCGAGACCATGAAGATCTCGGCCGCGAGCCCGGTTTCCTCGATCGCGGCTGCGAGCGGCAGCAGCGCCTTCCGCGGCACTAGATCGATCTTGTTGAGCGCCACCAGGGTCTCGCGGCCGCTCTCCTTGAGCCGATCGATGATCGCCTTGGTCTCGCCCGTCAGGCCACGCTGCGCGTCCACCAGCAGCAGGATAGCGTCGGCGTCGTGCGCGCCGCTCCAGGCAGCGTGGACCATCGCCCGCTCGAAGCGGTGCCGCGCAGCAAAGATGCCGGGCGTGTCTACAAAGACAAGCTGCACGTCGTCGATCACGCGGATACCGCGCAGCCGGCTGCGCGTGGTTTGCACTCTTGGCGTGACGATGGCGACCTTGGCGCCCACCAGCCGGTTGACCAGCGTGGACTTGCCCACATTGGGCGCCCCCAGCACGGCGACAAAGCCCGCGCGGGTGCCGGCTTCAGCCATCGCCGTCGCTCGCGGGATCGGTGACGCGCGCGAGCAGTACGTCGGCCGCGCCCTGCTCTGCCGCGCGCTTGGTCGCGCCGGTCCCTGTCGCCGTGCCGAGCCCTGCGACTTCTGCCTCGATCTCGAAGAGGGGTGCATGGGCCGGGCCGCTGGACGAGAGGGTCCGGTAGACCGGAAGCCCGAGCGCCCGCGACTGGGTCCATTCCTGGAGCCGTGTCTTCGGATCGCGCGGCGGTTCGGGGTCGGCGGTCATCACCGGCATCCAGTGGCGGCGGATGAAGCGCTCGGCGGCTTCGAGCCCGCCGTCGATATAGAGGGCGCCGATGACCGCCTCGCAGGCATCCGCCAGGTTGGCCGGATTGTCTCGCCCACCCGCCGCGTCCTCGCTGCGGCTGAGGGTCAGCCGCTCGCCGAGCGCTAGACTGCGGGCCACGCCCTCCAACGCCTCGCGGCGAACCAGCGCGGAAAAGCGCTGGGAAAGCGCGCCCTCGGCCTCGTGTGGGAACGCCTCATAAAGCATCGCCGCCACGACCATGCCGAGCACCCGGTCGCCCAGGAATTCGAGGCGCTGGTTGTTGCCGGCCCTCGCACCCGCGCTCGGGTGGCGGAGCGCGAGCGCGAGCAGCGATGGGCGCGCGAAATGGTGGCCGAGGGCCTCTTCGAGGGACTCCGCCGGCTGGCCGACGTTTTCTGGCACCTCCTTCGGCCTCTCCGCCGCGCCCTGAGGCTCTAGTCGATCGCCTTGAATACCCGCTCGCTGCGCGTTGCGCTGGGCCAGTTCCAGACCTCTCCGATGCCGGTTCCGTCTTCCAGCGAGTGGAAGATGAATTCGGCCCGCCCCACGAGATTCTCGGACGGGATGAACCCGACCGACTGCACGCGGCTGTCGAGCGAATTGTCCCGGTTGTCGCCCATGGCGAAGTAGTGATCGGGGGGCACGGTGTAGATTTGCGTGTTGTCGAGACCGCCCGTCGGCGTGGCGTCGAGGGTCATGTAGGAGGCGCCGTTTGGCAGCGTCTCGCGATACTGGCGAAGGACGCGCTCGCGGCCGTAGCGGTCTGTATAGCCGTAGTCGTCGACGCGTTCGCGCTTCACCGGCGTGCCGTTGATGTGGAGCACTCCCTTGAGCACCTGGATACGGTCGCCGGGGAGCCCGATAATTCGCTTGATGTAGTCGGTCGAATTGTCGCGGGGCAGCTTGAAGACCGCGACGTCGCCCCGATCGGGCGGGCTGTCGAGGATGCGCCCGTCGAACACATCGATGCTCCACGGCAGCGAGTGCGTGCTGTAGCCGTAGGCGTATTTCGACACGAATAGGTAGTCGCCGACGAGCAGGGTCGGAATCATCGAGCCGGACGGAATGTTGAATGGTTCGATGGCGACGGTGCGGACGATCAGCGCGGCCAGCACCGCGTAGATCAGGGTCCGGATGGTGTCCCAGAATCCGCTGAATCGACGCTTGGCCGAACCCTTGCTTTCGGTCTTGGCGCGCCCCATGTCCGGTCGGTTCGATTCCAGTTGATCGCAGCCTGGGCCGCTCGCTGCGTTCGTCGCAGTCAGTCGGTGGTCGGGATTGCCGTGATCACCACGATGGCCTGGGCGATCGGTGGCTCATCGGTCAAAGTCACGTCGATCCGGCACCTCATGCCCGAAGGCGTGAGCGATTGCAAGCGTTCGAGCGCGCCGCCGGTCAGCTCGATCGTCGGCTGGCCGGTGGGAAGGTTGACCACCGCCATGTCGCGCCAATAGACGCCGCTGCGCAGCCCAGTGCCCAGCGCCTTCGCGCAGGCCTCCTTGGCGGCGAAGCGACGGGCATACGTTTCCTCCGGTCTCAGCCGGCGTTCGGCGCGGGCGCGTTCGACCGCGGTGAAGACACGGTGGGTGAAGCGCGCGCCGAAGCGGTCGAGCGTGGCTGCGATCCGCCGGATGTCAACGATGTCGGCGCCCAGGCCGACGATCATGGGCCACGCCGGCGGGTCGGCGGCCGCACTCACGGTACGCGCGACATCAGCGGCCGCGGTCCACCAATGCGTGGTCGAGATGGGTCACGTTCGCGGCGACCGGCTTGGAGTCCCCTTCGGCGGCCCCGGGCACTGCATCGGGAATAGTAATTTCGTCATCCGCCTGCCGCGTGGGATCCGATCTGGCGCGGCGCTCCTCGTCGAGGATGCGCCTGCGCCGAAGGCGCCTAGCCTGACGGTGGTGCTGGTAGTTGCCCACCACCCGTCTGATCGGGAAGAAAATGACGAGCCACACCACCACCGCCGCCGGCAGGCCACCCACCAGCATGGGCAGCAGCACCGTACCGGGCTCCTCGAAAATGGTGCCGATGGTCATATCTGCGGGCAGCTCCTGCCCGCGCTCGTACCCGAGGATCCACGTTCCGAGCCAGATGATGCCCGCCCAGATGAAGGGGAAGGTCCACGGATTGCCGACCGCGGTGCCGATCGCCGACGCGATGATGTTTCCGCGCAGGGCCCACGCGAGCACCGCTGCGAGAATGAAGTGGAAGCCAATTAAGGGCGTGAACGAAACCGCCGCGCCGCAGGCGAAGCCGCAAGCGATGGCGTAAGGCGAGCCCTGCAGCCGCTTGAGCTTGAAGGTCCAGTATCGAACGACCCGGCCCCAGCTCATATTCGGCCATACGAACCGACGCAGGCGAACCCAACGGTTCAGCTTCTCGCGTCTGCGAAACACGCTCAAGGCGGCCCTCGCCTCAGCCCGCGCCCGGCAGGAGTTTCCATCCCCGCCATGCGCGTGGCGCACTGTCAGGAGCCGCCGGCCGTCTCATCCCATTCCTCCCAATCGTGGGTCTGCCCTTCTTATTTTTCGTCCCTAATCCGAGAGTTAGCCAAAGTTCGGGCCGTCGTGCAAGGCCCAGCACGCCCACGTGGCCGGTCCACATCTCGGCCCCAGCGCAAATCAGCCGATGAGCGCACCTGTCGAGCACATTTTGAGTTGACCGGTTTATGTACCAGATGAGTTGACCGCTT